>NZ_PQLP01000015.1:0-66687 GCF_002918965.1 Acinetobacter sp. ACNIH3
CGGCCAAGGAAAACTTATTATCTGTTCGAATCTCTTGCTTTAAGATCTGATCTGGATTAGAGATCTGCAGTTTGAATTTTATTTCATCTGGAATTTCTTCTGGATCTAATGGAGTCGCAATGAGTGCCCCAGGTAAGTCATGACCTAAAGCTGCCAATAACTGAAATTCATTGTCTATATGTATTTTGAGGCTTTGTGCTATGAGTTCGCGTAATGCACCTTCTGGTAGCAGATTTGATAGCAAGGGGTGTAAGCGCTGATGTGTAACATAGGTCTTTTCTAAAATCTTATCCGCTTGAGGATATAAAGGGGAAGTAAGCAAGCTCAAGGTCGGACGTTGCTGATCCAAGTGAAAAGAATCTGTGAAAACCAGAATATTTTTTCCGCTCTGAAATCCTGCCAAGTATCCAACGACAACGTGATGTAATGTTAATTTCAGGACTGCAACAGTATTCATGGTTCCTCTCCTCCGAGAAGACCTTTCCATGGGTTAGACATTAAGTCATCTTGATCTTCAATAGTGACTTTAATTTCATCATTCAATAATTGTCTAATCAAATGAACCTTATCATCTGGGATGAGCATCAGTTGAGCATTTAGTCCTGCCGCAATAATTTCTAAGGTATCTAATCGAGGATTGCCTTGACTTTCCAGTTTTTGGTACTGCTGTCTTGAAATGCCTGTACGTGATTGCATATCAACTTGCTTTAAACCCAATAGGGTTCGTCTTTTTTTGACTTGCTGTAGTAAAGACTTATTTAGTGTAGACATATTTATTGCTTTTTGGTGGTATAAGAAGCATATTAGTTGCTTTTTTTTTGAAAAGCAATTTATGAATTTATCATTTCGATCTGTAAAATAGCCCTACTTGTATGAGAAATGGGTGTTCAAATTGTTGTTGATTTTGCATTGAACCGTACCGGGTTTGTCGGAGACTTTTTTATTTAAGTTAGGCCACCTGACCTAACGTGTTAATCTTATCATCGAACATTTTTTCAAACACAAAAGGTGGCACATAACCTAGCGCACTTGTACAGCGCGCAATAACATAATTTCTCGTTGCAGTTATTGCCAGACCTTACGAACGCCATATCACCCCGAACTTTCTTTCCAAATTCGTTTGATTCGCTCAGCATGATGAAAATCATGTAGACCTCGTTTTGCTCGATGTTTCCTTGCGAAGCGATGCTTCTTATCTCAGGGAAAGTTGGTCTCCGACAAACCCGGTACGATTCATTCTGCCGTATACGTCTTGTGTTTCTTGCTCATGATAAACTCCTGATGAGTATGTATAGTTTACCAAGTTAAAACCTCTTGTTTTTTCAGCACACATCATTTAGATAAGGCAGCAACGGTTAAATTATTTAATCGCATGTAGTGATTTTTAGACCTTCAACTTGCAGTTCAAGAGATCGAGGTCTGCCAATACAAGCTAGATGTAAGCAAAATTTAAATGCGGCCAGTGCTTTGGCATCTTTTGTCGAGTAAAGCTGGAGACGAACATAATCTTCTTGAGTCGTAGGATGCTCTGTTGTGCTCGATTTAGCCAGCTTCAGTAATAAAGGTTGTTTCTTTTTATCTAGCAATTGTACCAAGTCTTGTCCAAGCAAATGCCAAAATTGATGGGGAAACAGGTCTTTTACCTTGCAATAAAATGATTCCAATTGATCAATTTTATTCCAGCGATAATGAATGCCGGTATGCGAAACTGTAACACGACTTAAAAATGTCTCAAGCACCGCTTTTATTTGATCTGGCTTTTTTTCAAAGATATTTTGAATATTTTCAAAGAAATAGTTCCTTGCTTTGCGCTCTTCAGCGGTATCTATCATCGAGGGTTTCAAAGGTTTATCCAGATGATTTGTGTTGTTGAGATCAAATAACCTTGGGTTGTTTTTTTGAGACTTGAGTTGGCCCAGTTGTTTGGCATTTTCATACCAGTAGTTAACCAGTTCGACAGGTAAACTCATTTCTTGTGATACCCGATCTGGATCATGATGAATTTCCAGTAAATTTAGGCACTTAAAAAACCATGCAAATGAAACTTTGGATTCTTTTGTTCCCGCGAAATATTTAAAAAAATCATGATGCTTTGAGTTAAATGAAACCTCATCTAGAATGTCTTCTACGTTACTTTTTAACCAGTCAGTTTGATCGTTGAGTAACTGCTGACTTAAATGACCAGCATGCTTTTCGAAATTGAATGGAGCAGAATCTTTTACTGTGTTTAAAAATTTGAAAGAAGGTAGGTAGCCCATCATCTTTTTTGCCAGTTGAGTATCGATGTCTGGGTGATATTTCAGTATTTTATGCCCAGCAATCAGGTAGCTTAGATGAATATAACTTTTAAAAGTTTCTGTAGGGTCAATGTGACCCAGTAAATGGGCAATCATAAACCAATGATTTTGACCATGTGTATGACGGAGTAACTCTGTCCGAATGGACTGATATTGTTCTTCAGTATAATCCGTCAGATTCTTGACTAGGGGAGCGTAATCGCAGTTGAGCAGAACGGATAAGTGATTGGCAGCCGTGTGTCGAAATGAGTGAAAAGAATAATCATGAGTTTTAAAAAGCTCGTTCATAATCATTCTAAAAGGTGTTGTCACCGTATGTTTGTTCAGCTTGCTATTTTCATTCCAATTACGGAATAAGTATAAGTTTTGCTGATTGAGTAAACGTTGCTCGACTACATGATTATGAAATAGTTGATATTCATCGGTTTTTAATAAGCAATACACAGGAACTTTGCGTTCAGCACTATCTGTTTTAAGTTGATGTAAGTTTCCTTTCTTTTTTGAGCCGTAGGGCTGAATCCATACTGATAGACGACTCAAACCCTCGATATCCCGCACACGTAAGCCCAGAATTTCATTAATACGCATACCGGTTCGGTAAGCTAAGATATAGATGATTTTTAATGTTTTATACATATTTTCTTGACTATCAGAACCTGCAAATAAGACATCTAACTTGTTCATGAAAGCTTGATAAGTCAAAGGGCCAATAATACGGGCTCTAGGCCTATTTTGTATGGTGAGTGATTCTAATTCGAGAGATTCAGCTTCGAAAACTGTTCGTTGAAAGCTATGGAAGCGCTTCAACATCCTACTGGTTTGACCTCTGGATTTTTTAAATTCAGGTTGGCCTGCTTCATCTGCGAGACGGGTGTTCGTAATAATTTGTTGGTAGATCTTCGCTAGGTTCGTATTCAGATCATCTTCGCTATCTAGATATTGTAAGGAATGGGTGAGCCAGGGCTCAGCAATACGGGAGTAATAAGTGTAAATCGAACTATCTGCTAACGGTCTATTCTGCTGAAACGCTTTTTGAAATTGGTTTACGCAAAAATTAAAACGTTCAGCCAGTTGCTGAATCTGTTCTAATTCTGGTTTATAAAGGCTGATGAGCCATAAGGCGACACGTTTACTGTACTCATTAAATTTATCAGTATTTTCAAGACAATATTTAATGATTAATACATCAATGGCTTGATCAGTTTGTGATGTACGAATCAGTTGTAAAAGGTCTTTGTGAATCTTTATAACATCATCCAAAGCTTGCTGAATGTCATCATTGGAGTAAGATTTACCCACAATAGATGGTGATTTTTCTACATCTGAATCAGTAAGAGTGTCCTGCTGATATTTAAATTTTGGATGAAGAAATCTTTCAAATTCTATTTCTGATAAGCCACAGGTTGCAGTATTTTCTATAAGACATTGTGAGAGAGCAGGATCAATGTCAACTTTCGGGAGTTGCATCCAGTTAAAGTTGGCGTAGTCGCGTAATAATTTATAAGTTTTAAGATTAAATGGTAACTTAATCTTATTAAAAATAAGCTGTAGATAATCTTCTACATTCTGGTTTACTGTACGAATATTTCTGCTATTAAAATGAATTAACCATAAGCGGGTGATTTGATCAGGAATAAAATTACGCGATTTACGAATGGTTTTTTCATCAATAAATAGATCTCCATAAGAGGGAGAGAGCGGTTCTAAAAATATAATGTTCAGATCTTCGATCTTTCTGATTTTTGCCGGATCTTTTAAGTGTTCAAGCAAAGCTTCTAAAGACGCTTTTTGATTTAAGCCGGAATAAAGCATGGCAGAAATAACAATATTTCCAATGATTTCATCATCAGAAAATGTCTTGCTATCTTTTGCTAGAATCCAGTAGTCCCAAAGCTTATCAAGAACTTCATCAACCTGCTGTCCCTTCTCGATCCAGTCCATGGTAAAAACTGGTTGATCACGCTTCATCTCAAATGTCAGATTCGGTAGGGGCAAAGTCTCACGACGATTTAAATTGATTTGCTTGATATATGACCGAAAAAGCTCATGTGCATATTTTTTCCAGGCCAAGCTTGGAGCTTTGCGTTTAATAAACTCATAAATTGCGGGATATAAGGATTCAAGATGTTCTTTTTGTTCTAGTTCTATTTCTTGGAAATATTGAATTAATTCCTTTTCTACATCCGATCGAGGAGATTTCTCTTTCTCAAGACGAATTTGTTTTCTACGATTTTCTGCATATAGTGGTCGAGCTTGCTTAGTTCGTTTATTGGATGAGGACATCGAGTTCAATACCGGTAATTTGAAAATGATCTTTCATTTGTTCAAGAACATGGGCAATGCTTGAATATTGTGAAATAGATAAGCTGGAATAAGGATGAGCAGCTTCTTGCTGCATCGGTTCATGACCGAATAAAGCTAAAATTTCAATTTCGCTAATTTTATGGCTGAGAAACGCACGGGCAGTATGCCGGTGCCAGTTTTCATGTAGCAAACTTAACTCAGGGTTAGATTTTTTTATAATCGAAGGCCTTAAGGGGTACCATTGACCATCCTGAAAGATATTCAATAGTGGGAGCTTGCTCTCTAAAATTTGTTGAATATGTTGTGGAATTTCTGGCTGACTAGGAGCAATTTGAGTTTTAAAATAATGTAAAAAATCTATGAATTTCTGGAGTTCTTGTACAACAAAATGACCTAGTGGAATTAAACGTCCATAGCCTTGACGCCCACCCACCTCCTTATCAGAAACCATGCATATTTTTCTTTTCAGGTTAAAGCTTTTTAAAAAACCTGGAAATTCAGCGACGGGTCGTGCAGCAGTAAAGAGCAACAAGAAATGCCACATCCACAGATTATAGTGATTAAAAATTGCTATCCAGTCGTCTTCTTTTTGTGAAATTATTCTGAATTTGAGAGTGGCAAAGATATTTTGAATCACATTTGAAGTAGGTGCTTTGCGGCTTCCAAAGTTTTTTTCTGCAGCATATTCAATATTCTGGTATTCATCGGATAACGACTCACACAGCTCTTTTAAAATTGAGACATATTCAGTCTGTAAAGTCAGGATATTTTGATGACAATAAGAAGTAGAAGAAGACTTATTGGCATCAATACCAGTGAGAAGGTCAGCAAGCTGTTTATTTCCAGTGCGTTGCAAAATAGTCTGATGTAAAAGAGAGCCAATTCTTATTAGTGATAATTTTGGAATATAAAATTTGGCTCTCAGCTGTTTCAAATGTTGCTGAAGGTCCTCTTCCTTAACGGGGTCACCGTCTCGCAGAGATTCAATAAATGAATTCGGGATCGGGATGTCCAGATGAACTGTTTGGTTGAGCAAGCCCTCTGGATAAGCAAAATCCTTATTTTCAAAAATTGAAAATTTACTTCTCAGATAATATTGTCCATTGCTTTGCTTGATCTGTTGGCGAGCATTTAAATTTTTAGCACGTTTACTTTGTAGACGGAGCCACTCCTGGATTTTATTTCCTGTCAGAAATGACAGCATCAGGATCAAGGATGCCTTCTTTTTTTTGATTTCTTTATCCTTGTCTTTAGAGTCTTCTTTAACCTCAACAATGTAATTTTTATATAGTTCAGTAATTAGGGCACTTATGCTTGTGGTATTAGGAAAGAGGCTGCTGTATGGCAGCAAATGTTCTTTCCGTTGAATATGTTTGGCAACCAGAGGCAGCACATAGCTTTGGCCGGATTCTGAATATGCAGCAAGGGGGGTAACGATGGTTGGGTCTACAAGTATTTGACGTGTATCTTGGTCATCTAATTGTTCTTCTATATTAAGAGCTTTAGACTTTTGACCTTTTTTAATTTCTGAACTTTCTACAATCAGCTGATCTTCATCTAAAAAATCATGTTGAAGTTGAGTCTCGATGCTCGCTTTGGCAATTTTGGCCTTATTGTTTAAAATATAAGTAAATGTAATGCGTAGATTATTCAGTAGATTTTTTTCAAAATCATTGGATGGATCTGTATTGAAATTACTTAAATATTGAACAAATTCAGTTAACGAAAGCGTAGGATCTTTAAGATGCTTTTCCCAAAGGATCATGTATTCGCGTGTATTTTGATATTCTTTATCGGGATTCAGAACCCTATTGGCCACACGGAAGCGTTGAAATAAGCGTTTTACAGTATTGAAATGTTCAGTGTAGTCTTCTTTAAAAAGCTCAGGTTTAATGTCTGGAAGGGCAATTAAATAGATTGCTGCTTTTAAGACCAGGATATTCCAGATTAAAGCGTTTTCTTCCGACTCTGCTAATTGTGCAATTGAGTTCACATACCAAGTAACTGGTGTTGCGCTAACAGTATGTTTTCGAGAGGAGACCAATGCAGCTGGTCTAGCAACAACAGAATTGGTTTCTAGATCAAAATCTAATAGATCGAGATTCAGTCCTTCCAGACATTGATCAGTTGGGTGCGAAGTCAGTAAATCAGCAACATATTGAATATGTTCGGTACGTTGGAGCTGCTCATCACCAAAGAGTTTTTCCAATGTCTGTTTTAATGATACCCCTGGAATATCAGCAATATTTTGATGGGTTGGGTTGGATTCTGACATTATGCTTTCCATAGCTGATCTGGCGTGAGAACGAAGTCCGCATTATTTAAAAGCTGTTGTACAACTTCACTAGTTTGTTCTAGTTGATCAAGCACACTTTGTCTTTTTCGGTTTATAACTTTATTGCGATAATTCAGCTGATATCGTGTGTATGAGAGTCGTTTTGCTAGCAGGTCTAAGCTCATAGTACGGTGAGGTTTGAAAGAATTTTCTTTGTTTAACTTGTAAATAGCCTCGGCAGAAATGTATTCATTTATTAAGTTATGTAACCTTTTGGGATTTAATCGATTAAGATCATAATAAGTAGATGATAGAAATTTTAGAAATTCGGAACTAGCCACATTTTTTAATAGTTCGATTTTTTTGTTATCTTTGGGAAGAGAATGGATAATTAGATTAATTTCTTTGGGTGCATTCTGAGTCCAGTATAGGAACCATTGGATATTACTGGCGATGGTATAACCGGATAGATTAGTATCTTTCCAGACGTGAATTTCGGGACGTGGATTCAAGATACCTAGATCTGTTTTTAAAGCTTTGAAAGCCTCTTGATAGCAAAGATAAATTCCAGAAAAATCAGGGTGTATACTGATTTGGATTTTATTAAAATTTTTGCACAACAATTTTTTAGGTGCGCCAAATTTTTCATTGAAATCAAAAGCCGTTTGCATATTTACTTGGTGATTATATAAAAAAATCAAGTAAATATTCGTATATTCGTTAACAGTCAGACAATGGCTAAAAATTCCATATATTGTGCATCTAAATTTCAAAAACCACTAGACCTCTTGCGAAAGTAAAAACCACCTCAATCTAAATTTCATGAGATATCAGAAATTAAATCGTTTTTCAGATTCTGAATTCCAGCGCTTGGTTGGTGTACCTCGACCAGTTTTTAGTGAAATGATCGAAGTTTTAAAAGAAGTAGAATCACTTAAAAAGAAATCTGGGCGTCCTCATACTTTAGCTATAGAGGATCAATTATTATTAACACTCAATTACTTACGGAATTACAGCACTCAATTGGGGTTGGCTGCAAATTACCATATCGCTGAAAGTAATGTGAATCGAACCATTAAAAAGGTTGAAGATGCATTGATGAAATCAAGACGGTTTACTCTGCCAAAACGAAGCATTACCACAGCAGACGAACAGTTTAACTGGGTCATTATTGATGCGACAGAATGTTCAATAGAACGTCCGAAAAAAAAATCAGAGTAAGTTCTACAGTGGTAAAAAGAAGAAACATACGCTAAAAGCACAAGTGATCTATCATCCGAACAGCAAACAAATCATAGGGCTAGATATATCGAATGGCAGTCAGCATGACATTAAATTGGCAAGAAGAACGGTTAAAAAATTCAAACATTGTAAATATGTTATGACCGATTTAGGGTACTACGGATTAGAGCAAGATGGCTTTAAATTATTGATGCCAATAAAGAAAAAGAAGAATTTACCCTTATTTGATGTTGAGAAAAAGTACAATAAAATGATTGGAAAAATACGAGTTGTGATCGAACATATTAATAGTCAATTGAAAACATTTAGAATATTAAGTGAACGCTATCGAAATAGACGGAAAAGATTCGGTTTACGCATTAACTTAATCGCTGCACTGGTAAATCGGATGAACTTGCAATAACGACTTTCGCAAGAGGTCTAATGGACAGATACCTTAGGTATGAGAAGTTTAGCTTGCGATCAAATCAGTGAAGTCAATTTAGATGAACTCTTAGCTAATATTTATTCTGGAAAAATTAAAAATGACTAAAGTAGAAAATTTGAATCATTACTACCAGGTCCATGTTAATCATCTTTTATCTACCCGATTAGATACGGATATATCAAAAGAGTTTTTTGATAAAGTTGTTTTTCATGGAACAGCTTATAATTCTTTACAGACTATTATAGATTCATTCGAAACTTCTGGTCAGTCAACCTTTACCTTGACAGGCAGTTATGGAACAGGGAAATCCACCTTAGCTGCTGTGTTAACAGGTTTGTTACATCAAAATGATGGCATACGGGGTGCAGCACGAAATCTTGTTAATGATAAAAAGCTACTTAAAAAATTTGATAAGTCTTTTAACTTTTCTCATGAAAAACCTTGGCTAATAATTAAAGCTGTAGGTGGTGTTACTTCACCCACTGAGTTGTTTTATAAATCTATTCTGAAAGCCTTGCAGGATGCAAAATTAATAGAACTTCTCAAAGCTTATAGCAGTGTCACAGATGCGAAAAAGCAATTAAGTGCATATTTTGAGTTTTATAATTTGAAACGACCTCAGTCTAGACAAAATGACACCAAATGAGTTTTACTATGATCAGCTACCCCAACAAAACAAGGTGGCTTAACTAGAGCGGAATATCACTTATAAATACGCTTTTAGTTGTTCAAACAAGTGGGACCACCTCTTTAAGTCTACCAAGGGTTGTTTATGTGGAAATTATCGCTTTTAACTACTGTAATTTCATTGGTGCTAGCCTCTTGTGCATCTGATCCTTACTCAAAGCCTTCTGCTTTACGGTTTCAAAATAATAAGCAAGGTTATAATCAGGAGATCAATGTCAACAGAGATGCTAAATTATGCGCAGGGGATACAAGAGATGAACAGAGTTGTCCAATTTATTTCTATATTGACAGTATTGAATCAGGTAAATTCTATATCAATAATACGGCAAAGTATTATTTAAAACCAGAGGTTTATAATTTCAAAGTTAAAAATTGTAGCGGCGAAAAAAATTGTCAGAGTTGCGATGTCGACTTGCGGCCAGATCAATTAAAAGATCGTAACTTTATTCTTTCTGTAGATGCTGCTGGTGTACCTTTTATTTCAAATAATGGTCATCCTTTGGCTTGTAGACAACAGCCAGCAGCTCAAAAGCCTGTCGTTGCTCCTGTTGAGCATACTGAAACAATTGATTTGGCAGCCGATACATTATTTAAATTTGATGGTTCATCTTTAAATGATTTATTGCCTAAAGGCCGTCAGGAAGTTCAGGACGTAGCATCAAAAATTTCAACAGGTTTTGTTTCTGTCAGTAAGATCATATTGGTCGGTCATACGGATCGTCTAGGAAGCGAAACTTATAACCAAAAACTTGGTCAGAATCGTGCTGAAACTGTACGTAGTCTGCTTGTTCAAAATGGCGTATCCGCAAATATTATCTCGGTGGCAAGTGCAGGGAAGAATCAACCAGTCACGGACGGCTGTCCTACGGTTAAATCTCGTGAAGCACTAAAAGCATGTTTACAGCCCGATCGTCGCGTGACGGTACAAATTACGGGCATTACCAAGTAATTCAGCATTTAAAAGTTTCAACGAATATAGGCCACACAGAACATGACAAATTTTATTGTAGTAGAAAAAGATTCTTTAAATAAAGTATCTATCAACACGCAACATATCACTTTAACAGAAGCATCAATTGTCCATACCAAAATGCATCGTAATGATGTAGCAGAGTTTTTACGTGATGGCAATAACCTGATTTTAAAGTTAAATAATGGTGAAACTGTCCTTATCGAAAACTTCTTTGTCGTATATGACAAAGTTGATTCTGATCTGGTTTTTGAAGAAGATGGTTGTATCTTATACTGGTTTGATGGTGTTTCTGGTTTTAAGGGAATACCTGGGCTTGAGGTCTTATTACCTGCTAGTGCGGCAGGTGGGTCTTTACTGCCATGGATTATTGGTGGTGGTGCTGTTATTGGTGGCATCATTGCAGCCGCAGGAAGTGGCGGTGGAGGGGATAAAAACGCATGGCCAATCGCCGTTAAGGATGAAATTACAGGTGTTGAAGATACCCCAGTTAATGGCAATGTTTTAACTAATGATCGTGATCCTGATGGAAACGCAATCACAGTTACTCAATTTGTTGTGGAGGGGAAAAGCTATAATGCAGGCCAAACCGTTACAATTGATAAAATTGGCGAGCTAACGCTCAATGCCGATGGAACTTATCACTTTGTCCCTGCGACTAACTGGAATGGCACCGTTCCAACAGTTACTTATACAATTAGTGATGGCCAGGGTGGAACCGCTTCAGCGGAATTGGTAATCACAATTACACCTGATGCAAATCCTTCGATTAGCATAAAAGATGAAAATGGCGGCAGTGAAAATCCGAACAATACTACTGATACATTAATTGAACAGGGGCATGTTACTGTATATGAACAGGGTTTAACTGATACATCGGGTTCAAATAAAGAAGCGGGTAGTATTACGATTGGGGCTGGTGATGGCGTAAAGTCTGTTACGGTTGGTGATACCAATATTTTGCTAACAGATCTGGAAAATGCCTCAACTACACCGATTATTATCAACACGCCTCATGGCAAGATCATCATTACTGACTATACGCCAAATGGTCAGGAATTTAATGGCGTATCTACGGGTGGCACCATTACTTATGAATATGAACTAGATCAACCTGTTACCAACGATGCATCACACACCGATAACTTTCTGGAAGAAGTCGGTATATCTGTGACAGATCAAAGTAATATTGTGAGCAGTGGCAGTCTAGTCATTAGCATTATTGATGATGCACCACTTGCCAAAAACGACATCGATAATGTGGCTGCTAATCAATTTACCCCTGAAACTGGAAATGTACTGACGGGTGTTGGTACGAGTAGTGGGGCTACAGGTGCAGACAAAATTAGTGCCGATGGAGTGAGCATCTCCACAGTGGTTAGTGATAATGTATCTGCTAACGTGGTAACAGATGATGGCACAACGCTGACGATCGAAGGGCAGTATGGTACTCTAATACTCAATAAGACCACAGGTGAATATAGTTACGAGCGTCATGAAGGTACGCCGGGCGGTGTAAATGAGGTATTTACTTATACATTGGTTGACGGTGATGGGGATAGCTCAACAGCTAGCTTGACATTAGTCATTGGCAATAGTGCGCCTCTTGTTACGCTTCCTTCGAGCGATGGAGAGAGTACCAAAGTCTATGAATCAGGTTTGAATAATGGTGGCTCTAAAGCATCTACTGATAAGGAAACAACAAGCGGTACAATTGCTTTTACCTCTCCAGATGGTTTGGCTTCTCAAGATGCAGTGAAGTTAGGTGGACATACCCTAACGACAGCAGATCAAACATTCTCGGATGGTTTAACTGCACGCTATGAATACAATTCGGCAACTGGTACAGGTACTATCCACTATAGCTACACACTTCCTGCGAATACGTCAGGTGATAATACCAATGCAACATTTGCAGTGGAAGTGACAGATATCGATGGCGATAAAACAGCTTCGGGTGATCTGGTTATTAATATTATAGATGACGCACCTGTTGCGACGCCTGACACGAATAGCATTACAGAAGACAGCGTACCTAATCCAGTCAGTGGCAACGTACTGACAGGAGGCGTATCTAGTGGAGATACAGCTGATACCCAAGGCGCAGACAAAGCTAACGTCAGTGGAGTACAGGCTGGAACAGTTGCGTCAGGTGAACACGTAGCAAATGGCGCATTGAATACAGCAGTGAATGGAGAATACGGAACATTAATTCTCCGTGCTGACGGTAGTTACACCTACCAATTAAATAATAACAATACGGATGTAAATGCCCTTAAAGATAACCAAAGCCTCCAAGACGTATTTAGTTACACCATTACCGATGGAGATGGAGATAAATCGACAGCGACCATTACCATCACCATTAACGGACATACCGATGGCGCACCTAACGTGGTTATCACTGATCATAATGGATCAGCGCTTGGTGCGAACAGCATTGCCGAAAATGCAACGACCCCAGTACAAGGCGAGTTTACCGTCAACGCAGCAGATGGACTGAAATCTATCACGATTGGTGTCACGACCATTCTGACCAGCGAACTCTTGGGTCTATCCCCGACCACACCAAGAACAATCATAGGTACACAAGGAACACTCACCCTTACCGACTATGATCCAGTAACAGGCAAACTCAGTTATAGCTACCAACAAAGTGGCACCAGCAAAAACCACAGCGGTGGTGATAGCAGCGTAAGTGATAGTTTCCCAATTATAGTGAAAGACAATGACGATGAAAGCTCAGCAGCGACGAATCTGGTCATACTCATAACAGATACCGACACAGAAGCCAAAGCTGACACAGGACAAGTGACAGAAGACGGTGCAGCACTTGAAGGAAACGTGATCACAGGTGGCAGTAGCAATAGTGCAGATGTTGCTGACCGTTTAGGTGCAGATGCAACACAAGTGACAGGAGTCAGCAAAGGAAGCTCAACAACAGAACAAACAGGTAATGTTGGTGGAACAGGACTTGCAGGTGACTACGGCACACTGATACTCAATAGCGATGGTAGTTACAGCTATACCGTTGACCCAAATAACGCAACCGTGAATGCATTAAAAGATGGAGGCAAGCTCACAGAAACATTTAGCTACACCATTAAAGATGCAGATGGGGACTGGAGTACCACGACATTAACCATCACCATTAACGGACATACCGATGGCCTACCAAGCATTACACCGAACGATGAGAACGGAAACAATGTTGGTGGTCAGATTACAGTGTATGAAAGTGGTCTAAGTACAGGTAGCAATGCAAGTGCAGCGAGCGAATCTGCCAGTGGAACGATTCAGATCAATGCAGGAGATGGCTTAAGCAGTATTAACATAGGCGGACAGACCTTTAGCCTTTCACAATTACAATCACTGAGTAGCAGCAACCCATCGGCAGCGATCAACGTCGCTGGTGGAACCATCGTTCTAAATGGTTTTACGGCAAATAGCAGTGTAGGTGGTATCCCAACTTCAGGTAGTTTGAGTTATACCTATACTTTGAACAACGCCCAGACACATAGCGTTGTTGGAAATGATGGTTTACTTCTGAGTGGCATTCCACTGAGTGTCACAGATGCAGGAGGGGTAACCACAACAGGTAGTCTGGTTGTACAAGTGATTGATGATGTTCCGACTGCTGTGGCAGATACTGGTAGCCTTAGTGAAGGTGGTGTGCTGAGCGTACTTGCTGCTGACGGTGTATTAACAAATGATACTGCTGGCGCAGATGGTTGGGTGAATACTGGTGCAGTGGTTGGTGTGGTATCGGGTGATACTGCAACGAACAGCGCTGGTGGCGTTGGAGGCAGGATAGATGGCCAATATGGCTATATCACTTTAAATGCCGATGGCAGTTATACCTATGTATCAACCGCTGATGCAGTAACAGCTGATGCACAGGATGTATTTACTTATACGGTACGTGATGCGGATGGTGATTTAACTCATTCAACGCTTACGATTAATGTGGCAAATGTCAATCTAACACCAGCCCCAATTAGCAATACTGTCAATGAAAGTGGTCTTGCGGGTGGTTCAACTGCGGGTACTGGTCATACCGTAACAGATACAGTGAACCTACCATCCGAGGTCAAAGCAGTACCCGTTACTAATGGTTCGACTCAATATGGGACGTTCAGCATTGATGAAGATGGTCATTACACATACACACTGACTAAACCATCAAATGGCGATAATGTTGAGGATACGTTTAGCTATACAACTAAGGATGCTCAGGGCAATAGTACAACGAATACCGTAACGATTACGATTATAGATGACGCACCTGTTGCGAAGCCTGACACGAATAGCATTACAGAAGACAGCGTACCTAATCCAGTCAGTGGCAACGTACTGACAGGAGGCGTATCTAGTGGAGATACAGCTGATACCCAAGGCGCAGACAAAGCTAACGTCAGTGGAGTACAGGCTGGAACAGTTGCGTCAGGTGAACACGTAGCAAATGGCGCATTGAATACAGCAGTGAATGGAGAATACGGAACATTAATTCTCCGTGCTGACGGTAGTTACACCTACCAATTAAATAATAACAATACGGATGTAAATGCCCTTAAAGATAACCAAAGCCTCCAAGACGTATTTAGTTACACCATTACCGATGGAGATGGAGATAAATCGACAGCGACCATTACCATCACCATTAACGGACATACCGATGGCGCACCTAACGTGGTTATCACTGATCATAATGGATCAGCGCTTGGTGCGAACAGCATTGCCGAAAATGCAACGACCCCAGTACAAGGCGAGTTTACCGTCAACGCAGCAGATGGACTGAAATCTATCACGATTGGTGTCACGACCATTCTGACCAGCGAACTCTTGGGTCTATCCCCGACCACACCAAAAACAATCATAGGTACACAAGGAACACTGACCCTTACCGACTATGATCCAGTAACAGGCAAAGTCAGTTATAGCTACCAACAAAGTGGCACCAGCAAAAACCACAGCGGTGGTGATAGCAGCGTAAGTGATAGTTTCCCAATTATAGTGACAGACAATGCCGATGAAAGCTCAGCAGCGACGAATCTGGTCATTCTCATCACAGATACCGCCCCAGAAGCCAAAGCTGACACAGGCACAGTGACAGAAGACGGTACAGCACTTGAAGGAAACGTGATCACAGGTGGTAGTAGCAATAGTGCAGATGTTGCTGACCGTTTAGGTGCAGATGCAACACAAGTGACAGGAGTCAGCAAAGGAAGCTCAACAACAGAACAAACAGATAATGTTGGTGGAACAGGACTTGCAGGTGACTACGGCACACTGATACTCAATAGCGATGGTAGTTACAGCTATACCGTTGACCCAAATAACGCAACCGTGAATGCATTAAAAGATGGAGGCAAGCTCACAGAAACATTTAGCTACACCATTAAAGATGCAGATGGGGACTGGAGTACCACGACATTAACCATCACCATTAACGGACATACCGATGGCCTACCAAGCATTACACCGAACGATCAGAACGGTAGCAGTGTTGGTGGTCAGATTACAGTGTATGAAAGTGGTCTAAGTACAGGTAGCAACGCAAGTGCAGCGAGCGAATCTGCCAGTGGAACGATTCAGATCAATGCAGGAGATGGCTTAAGCAGTATTAACATAGGCGGACAGAACTTTAGCCTTTCACAATTACAATCACTGAGTAGCAGCAACCCATCGGCAGCGATCAACGTCGTTGGTGGAACCATCGTTCTAAATGGTTTTACGGCAAATAGCAGTGTAGGTGGTATCCCAACTTCAGGTAGTTTGAGTTATACCTATACTTTGAACAACGCCCAGACACATAGCGTTGTTGGAAATGATGGTTTACTTCTGAGTGGCATTCCACTGAGTGTCACAGATGCAGGAGGGGTAACCACAACAGGTAGTCTGGTTGTACAAGTGATTGATGATGTTCCGACTGCTGTGAATGATAGCAATAGCATTCCTGTAGGTAGTTTGGCAGTAGTTACTGGTAATGTGGTCAGTACTGACACGAAAGGTGCAGATGGCGCACGAGTAACTACAGTAAAAGCAGATACTGCTAATGGGTTATATGTCACGATTGATCCAGTTGGTAACTATCCGGTTGTTGGTAAATATGGCACATTAACGATCCATTCTGATGGTAGTTATAGTTATGCACGTAATGCAGGTTCAGCTGGTGGTGTAATTGACGTATTTACTTATACTTTAACGGATGGCGATAACGACACATCAACAGCACAATTGACAATCAACATTGCTGATGCAACCCCGACCAGTACAATACCAACGGCTGGTGGTGCAACAACGACAGTCTATGAATCTGGTTTAAATGATGGTGGTACAGAAGCTTCAACCAATAAAGAAACCACCAGTGGCACAATTAGCTTTACCTCTCCAGACGGTCTGGCAGCCAGTGATGCCATTAAGCTGGGTGGACATACTTTAACTACCACGAATCAGACCTTTTCAGATGGTCTAACTGCGCGTTATGAATACAATGCAGCAACTGGAACGGGTACGATTTATTATAGTTATACCTTGCCTGCAAAAACGAGTGGCGATAATACAACAGCTACTTTCGCTGTTGAAATCAAGGATGCTGATGGAGATAGTGCAACAGCAGGGAATTTGGTCATCAATATTGTTGATGATGCACCAATCACCGTAGCGGATACAGGAAGTGTTACAGAAGGCGCGCTTTTGACCAAAGATGCAGCCAGTGGTGTACTTTCTAGCGACCAGTCAGGTGCAGATGGTTGGGCTATTGGTGGTGGTGTAGTCGGTGTTGCTAAAGGCAATACAGGTACAACTTCGAGTACTGGAGTAGGAACAAGCATCACAGGTGATTATGGTACGCTTACATTAAATGCCAATGGTAGTTATAGCTATCAAGCGGATCCAAACAAAATAACAGCCAATGCACAGGATGTATTTACTTATACAGTGTGTGATGCTGATGGTGACTTAAAAACATCTACCCTTACCATTAATGTGCAGGACGTTACAGCCAATCCATTAACTACAGTGGGTAGCGTACGTGAGGATGGGATCGATGCCAATGGTACTCAGCCTGCGGGAACAGATGCGAGTAGTTCTAGCAATATTATTAATGGTGATTTGAATCTACAGACGGGTTGGACAGCACAAGCAAAAACAGGCACTACAGCAAATGGAACGTATACCGTCAATTCAGATGGTACTTATAGCTTTACTTTAACTTCAGCAACCAAAGATTTAGCAGGCAATGAAACCAATAGCTTCACTTACACTGCTGTAGACCAATATGGTAATAAGGTCACCAATACCGTAACCATTAGCATTGTTGACGATAAACCTAAAATCAGTGAGAACGATGCAAAAGTTGGTCGTATAACTGTTGATGAAACTAATTTTGGCTCAGGTTCTGTTTCTGCAACAGATGCTAATTTTGTCAAAGATGTATTCACCCCTGTGTATGGTGCGGATGGTCAAGCTACAAGTAATGCGTTGATTTATACACTTAACATTAGTTCCAAAGGTGTGGATAGCGGATTAGATACCACCAGTGGCCAAAATGTCTTGCTGTATAAAGTAGGTAATCAGATTGAAGGACGTGCGGGTAGTGAATCAGGCGATGTGGTATTTCGTATCTCCATTGCTCCGACCACGGGTGCTGTTATCTTAACTCAATCAAAAGCACTTAAACATCCCGTGGGCGGTTCTTCTTATGATGAAAGTCTTTCTATCAGCAATGCAGGTTTAATTACCCTAACTGCAACTGCTACAGATGGTGATGGTGATGCGGTCACCAGTGATCCTGTTGCGGTAGGTGATCGTTTTATCTTTAAGGATGATGGGCCATCAATTGGTTCTGCGCCAGCAGTAACTTCTGTAGATGAAAAAGGTCTAGCGACAGGAAGTGAACCAAACACATCGTTACTCACCGCAGAAGGCAATTTGAGTGTGAGTTATGGTCAGGACGGGTCAGGTAATGGCGGCGGTTTAAGCTTTGCTGCAAATCAAACTGCTTTAAAGGCAGTGCTAGATAGTACAGGTAATAGCGGTATAAGCTTTAGTATTAATGAGGCAGGTAACGTACTGACAGCCAAGCGTGGCGGCAGTGATGTGTTCAAAGTCACTTTGGATACGACTACAGGCAAATATACCTTTGAACTATTGGGTTCATTAAACCATCCAAGTCATACTACACCATTGAATCTGAATTTTGACTTTATTGCCAAAGATGGTGATGGCGATACGGCATCTGGTAGTTTCGTTGTTCAAGTGATTGATGATGCACCAAAAACTGAGATTGTGATCACGATGGATGAGGATCATAGTTATGGTCCGTTCACCACCTCAGCTGATTCACGACTTGAGAATATTACCATTCAGGATGCGAATGGTAATACCATTGCTGGAACAGATAACGGTAATGGAAGCAAAAGTTTCAGTGTTGCACATGGCACTGTGACTGTAGATGAGGCTGGTCGAATTACTTATAAACCTGCCGATAACTATAGTAACTATGATGGAAGCTCTTCGACCAGTCCCGATACATTTAAAGTACTAGTTACTGATGACAGTGGGCAAACCACAACAACCAATGTGACTGTAAATGTAAATCCAGTCGCAGATGCACCAAATTTAGCCGGAACAACGGGTGTGGGTGGTAATGTAACACTAGCAAATGTGACTACGAATGAAGATACGGCTGTTATATTGGGTCTGAAAGCACCACGTGTAATCGATGCTATTGATCAAAATATCAATACAACAACGGGTGATAGCCCAGAACGTCTAGGCGTGATTACTTTAAGCGGTATTCCTGCTGGCGCAGCGCTCTTATCTGGTACTGATGCTACATTATTCACATCGAATGGCGGCAATATCTCCATTTGGTTAACCGATGTTAATCATCCGACTGATGAAACCAGACCAGCAAATGCTTTGGAGATGACGTCTGCTCAGTTTGAAGCATTAAAGGTTTTACCACCTGCGGAAAGTCATGCCAATTTTACCGTAACGGTAAGTGTAACCAGTTATGAAGTTGACGATAACGGTGCTAAAGTTTCTGGTGTTAACGGTGAAACCAGTACTGCAACAGTCGTGGTCAATGTTCGGGCGGTTACGGACGGTATCGATCTGAAAATTTCAGATGGCACTAGTTTTGTTGATACAAGCAGTACGACACCTGTGATTAAAGAGATTGCGGAAGATACTGCACTTAATTTGACTAATTTGTTGCAAGTGACATTGGCGACTGGTGGCGATGGTAATTCGATTGCCGACACCGATGGTAGTGAGCAACGCTGGATGACCATTACGGGGTTACCAGAAGGTGCAACCTTAACTGTAAGTGGACAGCCTCACACCATTACTGCAACAGAATCGTTGAATGGCTATCGAATAGACATTCCAAATAATTACAATGGCGTTTCACCAAGCTTACCATCGATTACAGTGACACCACCAAAAGACTTTAGTGGTGACATTAACAATATCCAGATCACGCTACATGCGCAGGACCAAGATAGTGATGGTGTAGGTAATGGGCCGACTACTGGAACTAAAAGTACTGACAGTGTTTATTTAAATCTACAAGTTACGCCAGTAGCAGGTGATGTCGCAGCAGGTGATGTTTCTACCAATGAAGACACAGCAGTTGCTTTCCTGCAAAATGTAAGAGTGACGGATACGACTACTGGTACAGAAGTCATTACACAAGTCGCATTTGAAATTCCGACAAGTTGGGTCGTGACTGCTCCAACCAATAACGGAGAATGGAGTATTAGTGGAGATGGTTCGAGCAGCTCTCCATATACCATCACTTTTAACAGCAATGTGACTGAAGCAGACCGTGAAGCTATATTGGATGGTTTCACAATTTTGCCGCCAGCACACAGTAGTCAAGATGCAACCATTCAAGTAAGTGTAACATCAACTGATACCAATGGTTCGGATACAGATACCCAGACTAAAACTTTGCCAATAAAAGTCACTGTAAATCCTGTTGCTGAAATCGGGGGTAATCTTCCTGGTTCAGGTGATTCTGATAAAGATGGTACAGCTGACCTGACCATGACAGGTGGTCACACTTACACGACAGCAGGTGCAGAAGACACATGGTATACACTGGGTACTGAGAGTGGATTTAACCTTGCCAATGGCTGGACGAATCAGGACGCAGATGAACTGACTTATGCACATTTAACTCCTGAGTTAGTTTCAGGGGATAGCTATGCGACAGTCATCGGATCACAATTCAAATGGACAGTTTCTGGTGTTGACTATACTGCAACTTATACAGGCACACCAATTGATGTACCTGTTAGTGCATTGTCAACATTACAGTTCTTGGCTCCTGAAAATGTATCGGGTACCTTTAAAATCAAAGTTGAAGCTTATACAGTAGACTATGATGATGACAATGAAGGGACGGGTACACCAACGACAGCAGTATCAGGTGAAGCTTGGTTAGAAAATATTATCATCGAACCTGTTGCTGATGGTATTAATACCTTGTCATTAAATGGTCGTGCGATTGGTTTGGAAGATACGCCAATCCCACTGTCTATTACGCCAAGAAGTTCTGATCCATCAGAAACCTTTAATATCGCCATTTCAGATATTCCTGCTGGTGCAAAAATTATCTATGGCGGCGTAGAACAAACGATTACTAACGGTTCAGTCACGATCTCTAACTTTAGTACATCTACGCCACTGACGATTACTCCACCTTTTAACAGCAATGTAAACTTTACCTTAAGTGTTACTGCGACGGCGACGGATGGTAACGTCACATCTGCTTCATCTAGTCCGCTCTCTATACCTGTTACAGTTTATGGTGTAGCAGATACACCGACAATTACCTTAAAAGATTATGACAGTAATCAGCCTGGTGTACAGTCTTATACAACCACTGAAGCTAATCTGGATGGTACTGCCCAGCATAAAGTGTCACTCTCTAATTTGATTGAAAATGTTTCATCGATTGATAATACAGATGGCTCAGAAAGCTTTACCCTTCGTATCACTGGCTTAGCCAAAGATTTCAATCTGGGTGGACCAGCCACTGTTTTGGTCACTGGCACAGGTGAAGAACGTGTCTGGGTGATTAAACCAACAGATTTAAATAATGTATTTATCACAGTACCAGAGAATTACAGTGGCAATGTGAATTTCAAAGTTGCAGGCGTTTCTACTGAAAATGATGGTGATTCCAAAACTGGTGTATTAACTGACGTTAATTTCACAGTGACACCTTCTGCCGAAGCAGAAGCAACGACCAGTGCGACACTGGTTGAAGATGAAATTACGACCCTGAATTTTGGCATTGTTCATGTAAATGGTGACAATGACGAAACTTTGGGACATGTTTGGATTGCACAGAATCAGGCGGCAGGAGCAAACTATACTTTATATCTGGGTACTGGCACATCGGCTGTTCTTTTAAGTAATGCAGGCTTACCAACTGAAATGATTGATGGGAAGACTTACTATAAACTGACTGCTGAACAAGGTCAAACCCTTGCAGCTAAAGGTGGTGATCAGCTTGATGGTGATCAGGGCTTCTTCACTTACAAATATGAAGTGACCGATAATCATTATGGTTCGGTGCAAACCGCACCAGCGGACACGGTGGTTAAAGATGGAGAATTAAAATTAACGGCGAGTGCAGTTACCGATGCTGTTGAGTTATCTGTTACTGGTATTTCTGGAATAAGCAATACCACTTCATCATCAGATCAAGATGCAAATGATGATGCTAATCCAGATACCGCAACATTGACTGCAACGGATACTGTGACCGTTAATCTGAACGTCGCTTCGATTGACCATGATGGCAGTGAACACGTGGTTCGTATCTTGATCGAAAATGTGCCAGAGGGTGTAACTGTACAAGGTGCAAATGTTCAACAGATAGGTGCTGGTACATGGGTACTGGTCTATCAGGCAAATAATGCACCTTCAATCAACGCACAGGGTGGTATTGATGTACCAGTCACTTTCAAGATTGGTTCCGACGCGGATGGCTTAACAGACCATCCGATTAAGATAACTGTACAGACACAAGATCTAGGGTCTGATTTGACTGCTATAACAGACATCAAATCTGATTCAGTGACATGGTATCTAAATACAGATTTTGCTGAGGCTCCAGGCAGTAAAGCACCGCTTATTGACCAATGGCAATATAATGGTGCATCTGCTACGGAAGATACACCATTTAAATTAAGCGATGTGGTAGATCAAGCCATTACCATTCAGGATAATTCGGCAAGCAAATTGTTTACTGTCACCTTGAAAGATTTACCAGCAGGTACAATCGTCAATGGTATGGTACAAACCATGATCGATACAAATAATGATGGTAACCCTGATACCCCAGTATGGACAGCAAGTGTTACGGTAGATCCGAATGCCACTGATGCCGAAGCCGAAGCTGCTTTGCAAAATCTGTTAGACAGTATTGTGATCACGCCACCAGCAGACTGGAATGATAATGGTCAATCTGGACAGTTCCATTTCGTTGCGACACTTACGACTTCGGTCTTGGGTGGCGCTACCGAAGAGGCAACGATTCCGATTCAAGACATGACGATTCCAATCGCTCCTGTGACGGATAATCCGATATTCACCATGTCTGGAGATAGTATGGTGGGTGAAGGTGCGACAGCAATCACAAGTTCTATTACACTCGACCCTGCCGATGGAAGTTTTGGTAAGGTTGTCGATGGTAAAATGTATGTGCAAGTCAATGCTGCTGATACAACCGATGCCATGGAAGGTGGTCAGCTATACATCACGGGTAGTACAACACCACTTGTTTTACAAAGTGTAGATATTGATGGTGATGGTACAACTGATGGTGAGTTCTACGTCATTGACATTGATGAAAATGGCGGAACAGTAGGCTTAACGTATACCATGCCAAATGGTGAGAAAACTGTACCAGGTAATGTATCATTTACTGCTTATGCAAAAGTACAAGAAGACGGTGCAGATGTTAAAGCAGTCAGTGTCAAGGGTTCTGTGGAAGTTCAACTGATCAATAATGGTGTAAATGTTGTTTCACAAAACTTTATTGGTAATGAGTCAAAACTGGCAACTAAAGCCAATGCAATTGAGCTGACTGGTGCAGGTGGACTAAGCGTGAGTTTGAACGATTCAGATGGTTCAGAGTCTTATGGTGCAATTTTGCTATCTGATGTTCCAAATGGCTTCTTGGTTTATGTCGGAAATGATGCGGCATCCGCAACGCTTGCAAGTAATGCAGGTGGTGATGGCACAACCAACACTTGGGTACTCTCAGAAAGTGGTGGACTACCAGCTTATGTTGCGATATTACCGCCGATACACTGGAGTGGTACTGTTGGAAACTTACAGTTGGTTGTAACTTCTGGTGAAAGTAGCTTATCTCCTTTAACTGAAACCAAAGACATTGGAGATTTGGTGGTTAATGCCTTAGCCAATGGCGTTGATATCAAACCGACTCAAACTTTCGGTAAAGAAAATGAGATTATTCCACTTACCCTGAATGCATCGATGCATGATCCAAAAGTTTCAGAAGTTGCAAATGACAGCAGTACTGAAACTATGACCATTAAACTCACAGGTCTGGGTCAATATGCCTCTTTTTATATCGATGGTGTACAGATTTCATCTAGTCAAATTACAGTAAGTGGAACTGGATCAAGTACGACTTATACCATTACAGGTTTAACCCAAAGCAATATAGATAAGTTAGGCTTTAAACAGGCGAAAGCAGCTTTAACTGATCAGGATTCAGCGACTGCAGGTACACAAATCGGGGTAGAAGCATGGACAGTTGAAAGTGGTGCTGGAAATAGTGAATCTGCTCATGTTTTTACGAACATTACTGTAAATATGACGGCCCAAAAGGCTACAACAGGTAATGATACCTTGCTATATACAGCAAGTAGTATTAATGCTGGAGCAGGTACAGATACGATTCAGCTCCGTTCTGGTGAAACTGTATCAGGTGCTACTTTGGCAGCAAATCTGAAGAATGTTGAAGTGCTGGATTTGTCTGTAAATGGAGCAAATAATATCACTAACCTGACAGCATCACATGTATTGACCATGACTGATGCGGCACATACCTTGAAGATCAATGGTACTGCTGAGGATACTGTTGAACTTGGTTTAGGCTGGACACAAAGTGCAACCAATAATGGTTATGTGACATACATCAGTACCGTATCGGGTACGGCTGTCACTTTGCTGGTGAGTGAAAATGTTCATACCCAATCTGGAGTAAATCCATTATCAGCGAGAAGCTTCAGCGTAGCTGAAACCAGTTCGGATGATGTGATTGTGGCCAAAGCGGGTAACGATACCATTACGACGGGTCAGGGTCACGATACATTGATTTATAATGTGCTAGATGCGAGTGATGCCAAAGCGGGGCATGGTATTGATCATTGGACAGATTTCGGTTTTGGTTCTACCGCAACAGATAGCAATGCCGAAACGATTCAATTCTCATCAGAATTCTTTAATGATTTGCTTAGTGATAGTGATTTGACATCATCTCATCTTTCACAAGTCGAAAAATTCATTAAGGTTGACTATGATGCAGCAACTGAATCTGCAACCGTGAAAGTAGATCGTGATGGTGAAGCAAATGGTTCAAATTATCAGGATCTTTTGGTCTTAGAACATCAAACTTCGAATGTAACGCTTGCAGAGCTGTTAAATAATCATCAAATTACGATTGGCTAACTTATCGTGTTTATGAATAAAAGTTGCCCCATCCGTGGGGCAATTTTTATGCTAGATGTGAATAATTTCGCTAAATCATTTAATGGCAAAACAAAATTCCAGTACAATGCTTGAGTTTTGATTTTCCTCATCATTATTATAGTCGTGAAACAATATCATGAATAAACGGGATGTATTAATAAAGACGAGTTTATGTTCACTTCTTAGCCTTTATATGCCTTTACTTTATGCAGCGTCTGGTCAGGAAATTGCAACTTCGTTAAAAGATAATTTACAAGGTGTATTTACCCCAAAATCGGATGATCATTTTAATAAAGTAGATCTTAAACAGCTCTCAAATTTTGATGTCGATACCTCAAAGTTTGATGAACTTCCTGTTATCGGTTCAACACATTCCAATACGGTCAATACTGCGGGATTGAGCTTGGTAAGCCCCACTTCAAGAACGCTTGATATTTCTGAGGCAGTGAAAATTGCGGTTCAGCGACATCCTGAAATTAGTCAAAATATTGCGAGTCTTGCTTCTCAAAATGCCAATATTGATGTGGCTAAAGCTGCATATTATCCTCAATTATCGGGTGGTATTTCGACTGGAGATATGACTTCTGGCGAACGCGGTCGGCAGTTATTAAGTCTTAATGCGACACAGATGGTCTATGATTTTGGTAAGGTCAAATCCAGTGTGGATATTCAAAAAGCCAGATTAGCATTGCAGCAGGCGCAAGTGCTGGTCAAGATTGATGAGGTTGCACTTGAGGTTGCAAGTGCAATCGTGAATCTAAAACGCTATGAGGAAGTCTGTCGCATTGCACAGCAGCAAGTAGATGGGATTGCACGTATTGCTGAGATTGCCAATTTGCGTGCAAATGCTGGCATTAGCAGTCAGGCAGATCCCGTGCAGGCGAAGTCGTATCTTGAAGCTTCCCAATCAAATTTAATTGCTCAACAAACACAATTAAGACTGTATCAACAAAAATTACGGACTTTACTGGGCTTTGATATCAGTCGGATCAACTGGAAAATACCTGAAAATGTAGTCACTGAATCAAAGATTTTTGAAGCACCTAAAATCAATACGATTCCTACGATTATGTCTGCTCAAGCAGAAGTAAATGTCGCAAAAGCACAGAAAACTCAGACAGATCTCAGTCGTTACCCTACTTTAAATTTAGTTGGAACGCTAAGTCAGGCACTGAATGGTGTCAATCCAAACAATAACAAGGATGACGGATTTGATAGTTCAATTAAATTTGAAGCAAGCAGTAACTTCTTTCAGGGTGGATCAGTGGGGGCGCAAAGTCGCGCTGCAAGTTATGCAGAAGAAGCTGCCAAAGCCAAAGTACAAAATAGTTATATGGATATTCTGGAACAGATTCGCATGACTGAGGAACAAGTCACAAATAAACAACGGCAGATGCAGGTTTTGGTTGCCAGACAATCAACCACCACCAGAACAAAAGAATTATATCAGGAGCAATATAAGCTTGGTACGCGGACAGTAGTGGACTTACTTAATGCTGAACAAGCCATTCATAGTGCAAATATGGAAATTGAAAATAATCGTTATGATATTTATGCAAATCTAGTCCAACTTATCTCGACTACAGGTCAATCACGAGATGTTTATCATCTTAATCGTCTATCCATTCAGGGGGTTGAGGTTCAGCCATGAGTACGATGAATTACCAGCCATATCTTCAGGCAATTTTATTGATTGCCAAACATTATCGTATCGAAACCTCTGAAGAACGTATCCGTTTGCAGATGGATTGGGCAGGGGCTAGTGCAGCAGATGAGGTCGTGAAAACGATTGCACGTCAGATTGGCTTAAGTGTACGTAAAAGTAAATTTTCAAAAGAGATGCTTAATCCATGGCGTTTACCAGTCATCGTGGTATTCAAGGATGGTCAAGTTGGTGTGGTTGATCAGGCAGATGTCGATCATAATGTCAGTATCCAGATGAGTGGTGATCAGGGGCTTGCGCAAAGTTTTGTTGCTTCTGACCTTCAACATGAAATTGAAAGTGTTTATATCCTGCGACCTGAAAAATCAGTTGCAGATGCGCGTATTGATGAATATATCAAACCTTATGAGAGTAGTTGGTTCTGGTCGATCGTGTTACGTGACTGGAAACGATATATCGATATTATGTTTGCATCATTAATTGCAAATATTCTGGCACTGGCAACCATTATATTTTCAATGCAAGTCTATGATCGAGTCGTGCCTTCTCAGTCAATTCCTACGTTATGGGTGTTGGCAGGTGGTGTATTGATTGCGGCAATTTTTGAATTTGTTTTACGTGTAGCGCGTATCTATTTATCAGATATTATTGGTAAACGAGCAGACTTGCGTATTTCAGATCGGGTTTTTGGTCATACGCTCAGAATTAAAAATAGTGAGCGTTCCAAATCAACAGGTACTTTTATTTCCCAAATTCGGGAGTTGGAAGGGGTGCGGGAGCTAGTCACCTCAACGACGATTAGCGCCATTGCCGACTTGCCATTTTTCTTTTTATTTTTGGTTATATTCTGGATCATTGGCGGCAATCTTTTCTGGGTCATGGTACTTGTTGTACCGCTTATGATTATTCCAGCCATATTGGCACAAAGACCACTGGCTAAACTTGCCAGAGAGGGAATGCGTGAGTCTTCGATTCGTAATGCAATATTGGTGGAATCAGTGCAAGGCATAGAGGACATTAAGCTGTTACGCGCTGAATCCAGATTCCAGAATCAATGGAATCATATGAATGAAATGTCTGCCGATATTAGTATGAAGCAGCGTAAAATAGTGGGCGTGATGACTGCATGGACGCAAAAAGTCCAAGGTCTGACTTATGCTCTTGTGGTACTTGTTGGCTGTTTTGCCGTGATTAGTGGAGAAATGACCACAGGTGCATTGGTTGCATGCTCAATTTTATCTTCACGAATGTTGGCACCAATTGCACAAATTACGGGTGTTTTGGGACGATTACAGCAAGCCAAAGTCGCAAAAAGTAGTCTTGATGAGTTAATGAAAAAGCCAGTTGACCAACCTGATCGGGCGCATTTGATCCATCGCTCAGTATTGTTGGGTGATTATCAATTGAATGGCACTTTATTTAAATATAATCAAGATGATGCAAAACCCAATCTAGCGATTGCTCAACTAGCAATTCGGGCGGGAGAGAAAATTGCAATTTTAGGCCGAAATGGCGCGGGGAAATCCACATTATTGCAATTATTATCAGGCATGCAAATGCCGCAGCAAGGTAATATTTATCTTGATGGTCTTGATTTATCACTGATTGATCCTGCTGATATTCGTCGTGATACAGGGTTACTTAATCAGAGTGCGCATTTGTTTTATGGCACAATCAGGGAAAACCTAACTTTAGGCGCACCTTTAGCCTCAGATGATGACTTGATTCAGGCGCTCAAAATGACAGGAGCTTGGTCATTTGTACAAGATAAAAAAGAAGGTCTTGATCATCTTGTACTTGAGGGTGGCTTAGGTTTCTCTGGTGGACAACGGCAGGCTTTGTTGCTGTCACGCTTGCTTATTCGCCAACCTAATATTGTATTGTTAGATGAGCCAACAGCGTCGATTGATGATGTAGCAGAAAAACAATTTATTGATCATCTAATGAATTGGATGGGGCATCGGACTTTAATTGTTGCAACTCATCGGCGAGCTGTTTTGGCATTAGTTGATCGAATTATTGTCATGAATGAGGGGAAAATTGTGATGGATGGTCCACGCGATCAGATTTTGAGTCAATCAAATAATCAAACTCATCCATCCAGTGGGGCACAATAATGAATGAACAACCACAACAAACAAAACGTCCTGCTAAAGCTTCATTTCATGAACCACCTTTACCTAAATCGAGTATGGTCATCTGGATTATTGGCTTAGGACTTTTGGTGTTCTTTATATGGGCTGCTTTATTTAAATTGGAAGAAGTTTCTACAGGTACGGGTAAAGTTATTCCATCTTCTAAAGAGCAAATTATTCAGTCATTAGAGGGTGGTATTTTGACCAAACTCGATGTTAAAGAAGGTGATATTGTAGAAAAAGGCACCATATTGGCACAACTTGATCCGACTCGCTTTGCATCTAATGTAGGTGAATCGCAGTCTTTGCTCGTTTCTTCATTGGCCACTTCGGCACGTTTACGGGCAGAAGTAAATGGAACTGCATTACAATTTCCCGAGATAGTTCAAAAAGATTCGCAATTGGTTCGTGAAGAAACACAGTTGTATAATACACGACGGAAAAATTTAGAAGAGTCAATATCAGATCTAACGACTTCTTTAACATTGGTACAGCAAGAGCTAAGAATGACTGAGCCGTTAGTTGCTAAAGGAGCTGCAAGTGAGGTAGAGGTTTTAAGGTTAAAACGTCAAGCTTCTGATTTACAAAAGCAAATTAATGATACACGTAGTCAGTATTATGTAAAAGCAAGGGAAGAATTATCCAAAGCCAATACCGACGTAGAAACACAACGGCAGATTGTGAAAGGAAAATCAGATACATTAAATCGTACAGTCTTTAGAGCGCCTGTTCGCGGTGTGGTAAAAGAAATCGATGTAATGACTTTAGGTGGCGTAATTCCTCCTAATGGCAAGATTATGACGATTGTGCCGTTAGATGAACAGCTTCTGATCGAAGCTAGAATTTCGCCAAGAGATATTGCCTTTATTCGTCCAAACCAACAAGCTTTAGTCAAAATTACAGCGTACGATTATGCGATATATGGCGGATTACATGGCAAAGTGACCGTGATATCTCCTGATACGATTCGAGATGAAGTTAAACAGGATCAATTTTACTATCGGGTTTATATTCGCACTGATTCAGATAAGCTGCGAAATAAACAGGGTAAGACTTTTGCGATTACGCCTGGAATGGTGGCGACAGTTGATATTCGCACTGGACAGAAAACAGTGCTGGACTATTTGATTAAGCCATTCAATAAAGCCAGAGAAGCGTTAAGAGAAAGATAAAGTCTTAAATTTTATGGATTTTGTAGTGATACAAAATCCTTTTTTTAATTTTAGATATCTCATTACCGCGCACGAACCACAAGCCGATAATACCCAATCAATAAAAAAATACCTGTCGCACAGCTCAAAAATATGAGTTTAGTTAAAACCAGATAAGTTTGAGTGTAAGCGTCCGCTGAACCCCATGCCCATTTTTTAATTTGAGTTGGATTTCCAGCGATGTGGCAGTAATTCTTCTATTTGGGTCGCTTTATGCGTCGGTAGCCTTTTCAGCACATCACTTAAATAGGCATACGGATCCAAGCCATTCAGCTTTGCTGACTGGATTAATGTCATGATATTGGCTGCTCGCTGACCGTAAGCGTCCGCTGAACCCCATGCCTATTTTTTAATTCGATTTAGGTTTCCAGCGGTGTGGCAGTAACTCTTCAATTTGGGTCGCTTTATGCGTCGGCAGCCTTTTCAGCACATCACTTAAATAGGCAGTAAGCGTCCGCTGAACGTAAGCGTCCGCTGAACCCCATGCCTATTTTTTAATTCGATTTAGGTTTCCAGCGGTGTGGCAGTAACTCTTCAATTTGGGTCACTTTGTGTGTCGGCAGCCTTTTCAGCACATCACTTAAATAGGCATACGGATCCAAGCCATTCAGCTTTGCTGACTGGATTAACGTCATGATGTTTGCCGCTCGCTGACCACTGCGCAGCGAACCTGCAAACAGCCAGTTCTTGCGCCCCAACGCCCAGGGACGCATCTGATTTTCAATCGGCTTTGTAGCACAAAGATTTCATAACTATTTGATTTTAAAAGTTTTGATTATTTTTTGATCCAAAATTAAATTTATTTAAATCAGATGCTTACATATTTGTGCAACAAAGCCAGTTTAATGGCGTAAAAAGGTAAAAAACCGTTAGCCCAGTCACAGGCTAACGGTTTTTGAATGATTAAAGGCGATGTAGTTTTTTACCCAATGGGTGAAATTTTACCCCAAACAATGCCCCCATAACCGCCCCGCTACTGGTTTTTTGCCAAATTTAAAGGTTATAAAAATCTTTATCAAATGCCTGTTTTAGATTGATTGGCTCGGCACGTTTTTTATGATTTAAACGATGGCGAGTGGTCGAGGCGGTCTGATAGGCACGCAGTCGCGCATGTTGCAAATTACCAATCGGACGGTTGGCTTCAATACAGCGAAACGGGGTAAATGACAAGTGTTCCATAATGTCAAAATTACCGTCATCCGGCACATCTTGGCAAGGGATGGTGAGTTTTGCCACTGTCACAAACGGGGCGTCTTTTTCATCCCATTCTTTGGTCAAGTCATTAATGGGTTGGTCTTTTAAGTTACGGCACAGCTGGATTTGCACATCAAACTCATAATCGTGCTGACGGATTTCTTGTAAAATCAGAGGACGAATCGCCTCGCTGGTGGCATTGACATCGAGATCTCGGCGTTTGATTTTGGCTTGTGACGCTTTGGTCGGGGCGACACGGATTTTCGCCATATAGTCGCCATGACGCACCGCCCCTTGTGAGTAAAAACTGTATAACAAGGTATTTTGCGGTTTGATGGTTTTAAACTTACTAAAAGCCCTAAAAGTCTTGAGGGATTCTTTGGATGGCAGTTTTTTGCCATATTGGGTAATCCAGTCAAAGGCAAATTTGGCTTGCCCTTTCGCGCCTTTGGCAAAATAATCATTTAATTGTAAAAATAGCCGTGAAATATAACTATAGTCTTGGATAGTATTACAAAAGAAAATAGGAAAATTAATCAGATTGTAGTCAAAGTTTGGGCTATCTGGCTCATCTGGCAGTAATTTGTCGCCTTTGACACCAAAGACTTTAATCGCCAACCCTTGAGAAAGTCCCAACTTGTTGTCGGCAGCCACACGAGATGAACCGTTAGAAAAACGAATCACCGCTTCATGGCGAGCGGGTTTGGCATAGATACCTTGGGCATATTCTTTGGGCAGTTTTGGTAAAATCTCAAAGTTGGCTTTTAACGCACAGTAGCCTTTGGCATGGGCATCTCGGGTGTGATAATTGATTTTGCTAACCGTGTCTGATTTGCCGATATAGTCACGAATATCTGCGGTGATTTGGTCGATGGCTTTTTCATCGTCGCTCGTAAGCTGGTCGATGGCTGGGTCAAACTTGGCATAACGACCACCGAATAATTTATTTAGCATGATGATTGTCCTCTGTTATTTTCATTATTTTATAAGGTTAAGTGTACTAAAACGCCTAACCTTTTTTATTTAGTTTTACACTAATATGAATTTTCGTTAAGCTCACTAATCCATTTAAGTGCCGACAAGCTCGGTACAAAAAGATATTCACCGCCTTGTAGGGTATTAAATTGCAAAATATTGGTATGACGCTTACGAATTGGCTCATCGGGTACGGTGAACACATCGCTATCAGCGTCACTACCTGCGTGTACGCCTAGCATTGGGTCACGCTCTTCCCCAAGGTTCATAAAGTTACCGTCATTAATCCATTGACTTTGCAAAAACTCAAGCGTGTCCATGGCATGCGCGTTGATACCGATAAAAAATAGACCCCGCTCTTGACCATCGTCTTGGGTCACGTTGGGCGGCACGATATCGCCATACGAAACGCTACGGCGGATGATACGGTGAAGACGCACATCGCTTAGAATAAAATCTTTGGTATTACGGGGGTTCATACGGCGAGCATGGGCACCAAATGGGCAGCCTTTGCCATAGGGATCGTCCGTGTAGTCAAATTTATTGTTTGCTACATTGTCTTTACCGAGGGCTTCATCATCATGGTCTGGGCTTAGGGTGATGGGGGCACCCGAACGCCAGCGGCCAAACATTTTTGCCCCCAATTTATCGGCTTTAGCTGGGTCATTGTCGCTTTGTTCAAGGCAATAGCGGTGAAAGTCAGCCACATTACTGCGGTATTTTCGCAGTACCATAAATGAGCCGTTTTTTCCCAATACTTCAGGCTGTGGCATGGGGGGTACCACGCCCGCCTCACCTTTATAACCTAACACAAATTCACCTGCCGCAATCGGGCGTTCGGTGTTATTTTCAAGGGTGATACCACTGCCATCCACTTCTGGGTTACTGATGCCATCGCGATAACCAAACACGTTTTTGACGTCACCATCTACGCCAAAATCATGTTCCACCAAGATTTCGATCGCGTTACGGCTGGTATCTAGATAAGGGGCAAACGCCTGTTTAAGTTCGGCAAGTTTGGCTTGCCATTTTTCTTGGCTATTGGCAATCACCGCGCCGCAAATATGAATATCGCCTTTATCACCAAATGGCGCAAGCCAGTTACTCGGGTCATTGTCACCTTTGTCACCCAAGATATCGGAGCGGCCTGCCATCCCTGTTTTGAAATTTTCTGGGAAAGAATCAAGCGAGCTTTGCGGTAAGCCTAAAGCTTTTAGCCCCTCATACGTCATCACAATGGTCAAATTGGCATCCATGTCTTTTCGGAAATTTTTTGAGCCTTTGACGTTTGGTAATACCGCTTTTAATAATTCACGACCTGCGTTGCTGTCATTGACTTTTAGCGCGACAAGCGTGCCGTAGTAAGGCGCAGGGCGGTCATGCAAAATAATAGCTTGAATATCCTCAAGCTCCATCGTGGCGATATTGGGATAGATAGCGTTCGTTGCCCGTGTCATGACGCTGTGCAGCTGCGTGCCGATTTTTTGTTTCGCTTCGTGTACCCGTTCTTTGACACTGACTTTTTCAGCGGGTATATCGCTGTGTTCAAATTTGTCTTTAATGGCATCTATGCCATGCTCGATACCATCTTGTAGATGGGTTTTTAATTTGCCAAGTAGGCTTTCATTCGCTGGGTTGTCGTTATTCATGGTCGTTCCTAGCAGGGAATTTTAAAAATTTGATGCTAAGAACCTGTTCACAATGCAACACGCTAAAAAATACCGCTTATGGTAAAAATCACGCAACAAATGGCTTTTGTACCGAAATTTTAACCTAAAGCTTGCCCATTCAGAGTACGCTTGGAATAGTACCCTTATAATAGTACGATAAACGTGATAGGGTGAATACAGGTTCTAAGCAGGCTTATTGGGCTTGTTCAATGGCTTTATTAATGCCACGCACGATTTTGTCATTACGCGCAATATCACGAACCGTCAGATGCGGTACACCCACATACCAACCGGTAGCGGTAATCTGATGGTCAAGGATAAATTGCTTGACAGTCGGGCTTTTAATCCCAGGCCAACCCTCTACATTGCCAAAAATCAAGTCCATGAGTTCTGGAATTTTGGTAGCAAAGTCATTGATGTAGGCGTCCCAATCGCCATCATAGGCGGTACAAAACAGTAGCTTGGTGTCATTGTCTAAAAACACCAACCGCAAATCATGCAAGGTGCCTACATTGGTCGCCCCTGCAAGATTGCCTTTGGTGATTTCTAAAATTCGTTTGATACGAGCTGCCCCATCTTTGGTTAAGGGGGCGATGGCGGTGAGTTCAGACACTTTGCCTGATTTTAAGCCCTTTTCACCGGCACTGGTGACAGAATGGTCATAGCCATCATTAGCGCCCTCTTTTAGATTTGCCATGAGCATTTGGGCTTTTAATGCCACATCGTCTAATAAAGAAAGTTTTTCATTGTTTTCAGTTGTCATATTTATTGCCCTTATAGTTAGTTGATCATTAATTGAAGTGCATGATTTAAATTTATTTATCCCATTGTTTTATGATTTAAAATTTAAATCTTTTTTATTATATAAGCCGCAAAAAGCAAAAGCGTTAAAATAACTTTTATCACCCATAAAATTACACAACTAAGCTATTGATTAAAAAATGACATACTAGAGACCGTAAAACTAACAGTGTTGGCTTAAAAAATATTCATTACTATCAATAGGTTATTCACATCCCGAATATAACCTAGCTATAGAGAAGTCATTTTTCCTGTGTTGCATTTGCTAAAAAAGTTGGGATATTGACACCTTGATGATTAACTTTAGCAAAGTAGCTTGCTGGTCTAATCTCACCGTATAACTGGCTACCACTTTTTAAAACAAAGTCTATCAGTTAAAAGGTTTATCAGTTAAAAGATGTTTATCATGGCTAGGGTGGATTCCACACACCCTGTCGGATGATAGGTGTCTAATGATAGGTATAGACGAAGCGAAAAACGTGCTTTAATTAGCACGTTTTATCACAAGCATTGAAGACGCCTTTAATATGTCTTTAAGATGAATTTAAGAGGCGATGGCGTGTTTAGGTGCAGCAGTGGTAGGTGTTTTTGGGGTTGCAGTGTCACGGGTTTGTTGCGGTGGTGCATAGTTATTAGCGACAATCTCACCAAACGGTCCTGTCAAATTTGGCTTGACCAAGGTGTTTTGGGTGTCTTTCGGTAATAATGGGAAAACCAATTCAGCAAACCGATACGCCTCTTCTAAGTGTGGATAGCCTGAAAAAATAAAGTTATCAATGCCCAAATCGGCATACTCTTGAATACGCGCGGCAACAGTTTGTGGGTCGCCCACCAGTGCGGTGCCTGCGCCACCACGTACCAGTCCAATCCCTGCCCATAAGTTGGGCGAAATTTCTAAGTTATCACGGCGACCGCCATGCAAGGCTGCCATACGTTGTTGTCCCACCGAGTCCATTTGGGCAAATTTGGCTTGGGCAGCGGCAATGGTGTCGTCATTCACATGACTCAATAATTCATCAGCGGCTTGCCAAGCGGCTTCATTGGTTTCACGCACAATCACGTGCAGACGAATACCATAGCTTAATGTACGACCTTTGGCAGCGGCTTTGGTTTTAAGCTGCTCAATCTTCTCTTTGACGGCGGCAGGCGGCTCACCCCACGTCAAATAACTGTCAACTTGTTCGGCAGCCAGTGTTTGCGCCGCCTCAGATGAACCGCCAAACCACAAGGGCGGATATGGCTGTTGTAGAGGGGGGTACAGCAATTTAGCATCTTCTACTTGCAAGCGTTCACCGTTAAAAGTAAAGGATTCGCCTGTGTGCGAGCGAGTCAAAATCTCTCGCCAAATCGTGGTGTATTCACTGGCTGTCTGATAACGCGTCGCGTGGTCTTCAAAGATGCCATCGCCTTTAAGCTCTTGTTCATCGCCGCCTGTGACCAGATTAAGCAGCAATCGACCATTTGATAATCGATCAAAGGTGCCTGTCATGCGAGCAGCAAGCGCGGGTGTCGTCACCCCAGGGCGTAATGCCACCAAAAACTTTAAGCGAGTGGTCGCATCAATGAGACTAGCGGCGACCAACCAAGGGTCTTCACATGAGCGACCTGTCGGAATCAACACGCCCTCATAGCCAAGGTTATCGGCTGCCACTGCAATTTGCTTCATATAGGTATGGTCAACGGTTCTTGCCCCTTTACTCGTGCCTAAATAACGACTGTCGCCATGTGTCGGTATAAACCAAAAAATTTTCATCGTAACCCCTGCTTGTAAGCTCAAAAATTGATTAAGATAACTCGCCTTCGGTCGTCTTTGCGTAAGTCCTATTAATAAGTACGCTATTCGGTAGTAATTATTTTGATACCGGTAATTCATTAATGAACTTTATGATTTTCAACATAAAATGATAGGATTTCCTCTCTTTTTCTAGAATTTTTCTGTCTATATTTTAGAGAATAAAGTTGAGATTTTTAGAAATTAATTATAAAAAATGCCAATTATATCAATAAGATAATTGGCGGTAGTAAAGACTTCTTTTATCCGGTGATGCGTCTATCATCCCAATAACACGGTACTACAATCAAATTGTTTTCATGTAATCGTGACCATAATCGGACACCTAAATCTCGCTGCATATTTTGGACTGTGAAGTTGGAAATCAGCAGAGTAGATTTCATGTTGTCATAACGGCTATATAAGACCTTATGCACCATCTCCAGGCGTTTTTCATGCCGGTCATGCAGGCCATATTCATCAATCACCAATAAATCAAAACTGGAGAAATGGTCGATGACTTCTTTCTCAGAGCGTGAAGCATCTGACCAGGTATCCATCATTTTTTGAGCAATTTCTGCGCTGGTATAGTAGCGTGCAGATTTTGTACTGTTATGCAGAATGTTGCGAATGATTGACGCACTCAGATGAGTCTTTCCTGTACCCGGTGTACCAATGAGCAGTAGGTTTGGATAATGGTCAGAAATAATCTGCTGTGCAAAAGCCTGACATAGTTTGATGGCATTGTCTTGTGCAGGACATGCAACTACATAATTCTTGAAGCCACGATCCAGGTAGCGTTTATTGAGCCCTGAGTTTTTGATTTTCTGTTGTAGCAATCGCTGTTGCAACTCATCTGCATAGGCTGCATGTGAGTGATGGACGGTTTCTTTGGCACACAATTTACATAGCTTGTGACCAGCGATTTCCATCAGGGGTATATGATGGGTAGGGCAAAGTGTTTCCGTTGTTTCTGTGCGAAACTGGAGCGTTTTAAGCATGGTATTCATGATCACTCTCCTAAATCCATTTGGAATTTTCTAAAAAATCCTCATTTTTTTCTTCAAAATTTGAAGATGAAGATGAAGATGAAGATGAAGATGAAGATGAAGATGAAGGGCATGGTTCAAGCATGACTTGAGTAATACTCGGGTTCTTCTCAGGAGCTGCTTGAGCATTTACTTTTCGTTGCTTGGCTGATGCTTGAGCATTACTTGCGGATTTCCCCCAACGTACTTGAGCTGCATTTTTAGCTTTATCAGATTTCATTTGCTGATTTTGCAATGCTTGGCTTTTTAAACTGCTTAAGAAATTTGAATGAATCTGCTCAGACTCGACTTCAAACAATTCTAGGGCCATCAGCGTATTTAACAAAGTTTTAGCCTTGGTGTGCTGCGGTAATTTCGTGATGCTACAAACAGTCGCTAGGTCGTGAGGAATGGCACCATTTTTCCAGAAATCCATCATTAACAGCAGTGCCGCACCAATTTGTTCTGCCGTCATTCGTGCAAATTTTGCCTGTAGGTCGCCAATATAGAGTGGCATCCAAATTGAAATATCTTTATGCATGTGTTCACCTTTTTATAGGTATAGAGGGGCTAAGGTCATCGATTTGATGACCTTTTATGATTGTTTTATTAGTGAGCTAGGCTCATTAACCGGAAACGGGCCTGTTGAGCCAAGTCATCGTAATGAGCTTGCCCTTCATCCAGCATTCGCTGTAGCCAGAGTCTTAATGCTTGGTGATCATCGAAGCATTTATTGATTTCCAGCAAAAAGGCCAGATTGTGCAGTTTGGGAATGTGTAGCTCATGGATTAATTCACGAGCGACCATATCTGCTTCTGGGCTAACGACTACGCCGCCAAAAAAAGCTTTACTGTTCATGGACAAGCTTCTCTGTATTCAGTCTCTCCAGCATGGCTTCAAAAGCACTACCATCGCGGCGCGTAACATTAGGGATGTAACGGCTATAGACCCGGAATAGCATTTCAGTCGTTGAATGTCCCAGCTGGCGTGCAATCCATTCTGGGTTCTCGCCTGCCGACAGCCAGAGCGTAGCTGCAGTATGACGTGTTTGATAAGCACGACGAGGTTTTAGCCCTAAATAGCGTAGCAGGGGATGCCAGACACGCTTATTGACCAGGCGATAATCAAGCGGCCCACCATCGCGATTACAAAATACAAATTCTGATTTTCCAGAATTTAAGCTTTTTTGTTGCAGAAAGGCCTGATAAACCCGATCACTCATCTGGATCGTGCGGTCAGAACCATAAGTTTTGGTTCCACCAAGCTCCCCATTCACCAATGCTTCACGAATGTGGATTTCCCGACGTTGTAAGTCCACATTTTTCCATTGCAAGCCATCGATCTCACTGGTGCGCATACCTGTGAAAAATCGAACAGTATAATAAGGCTTAAAATCATCACGAACTGTGGCAAGGATTGCGTGTACTTCCTTTAATGAAAAAGGTGTTACTTCAATCTTTCCTTGCTTTAAGTTCTTGATATTTTTATAAGGGCTATCAAATTCATATCGTTCGGCAGCACTATCGAGTATCATACGAAGCACTATCATAATCTGGTTGATTCTTGATGGTGAAAGGCATTCTTGGTTTTTTCCGTGAGTCACTTTGGCGAGGGATGAACGGAATCCAAGAATGTCTGACTTTTTAATATTAATAACAGGAATTGCGCCAAAAAAAGGGATCAAGTACTTTTTGATTACAATTTGAATTTTCTCCTTATAACTTGTACGCCACTCTATTTCTTTATCAGTGAACCAGATTTCACAGAACTTTGAAAATAGAGGTGTTTTAGAGCTGATTTCATTTACTCTGTTTTCTGCATTTTTGATTTCTTTCAAACGAGAACTTTTTGGAAAGTACTTAGCATAGTCAAAAATACCCAATAAGATTTCCGCTTCCATTCGCTCAATCACTTTTTCAAGCTTTTTGCGATTCGGAGCATTGTCTTCAAGAGCTGTTGTTTCACGACAACGGATGTTTAAGTATCGAAAATCGACACATAACTTACCGTATCTAGTACGGATGGCAGCCATAATAATATCCTCCTTATTGAAGTTGTAGGCTGTGTAGCGAGCCTAAAGTGGTTTTAGTCATATCTTCTTCAATACGCTCCCATACATATAAAATTTTGCGTCCACCAAAAGGGCGGATGTAATGAATACCTTCGATTAGAACGCTATCCTTTAACTGATTACGAATGGTACGTTCGTTATAATGGATTCGTTCTGCCAATTCTTTTGTAGTAATATAAGTAAGATTCATGTTTGTATCCTTTTATAAAGTATCACAATGGTGTTATTTAAGATCATAATGCAATAATAAATGCGTTTAATACATCATGCAAGTACTTTATTACACAATGGTGGTAATTAATGATAGTTTGTAACTTGCCTGTTCTTTTGGCGGAACGAAGAATGAAAGTGGCAGATGTAGCTCGGGCAACCGGAATGAGTAAGACGACTTTACATAAGCTTTATAATGGTCAATCAACTCGTATTGATTTTGAAACATTAGAAAAATTGTGCGTATTGTTAAATGTAGACGTTGGTGATTTATTAAAGTTCAAGCCAGATGAATAATTATTGCTAATAAAAAGCGTCATATAATTTAATAATTTTCTAGTTAGTATATTGTTTTTATTAAGTATTTTTGGTGACCAAATTTGGTCACCATTTTTTATAAGAGATTAAAAAGCTTTAATGAAAGCCATAAGGGAGTGCTTCAGGTTTTTTTAAAAATTACTCAGTTCATATTGAGTAGAATTCATGCAAAAACTTAAACATGTTGATCTATAGTTGACATTGATAGGGCACGTTTTGGTCACTTTTGGTCACGTAAGCCCACTCTTAACTGATCTAACTTAACTTTTTACTCACTTTGAAGCTGATAGCTTTATAGACTGAAAGAAAAAATGTTATTTAAAATCAACAACGAAAAAGCCCCAATCTTTCGATCAGGGCTTTTTGAATTTGGAGCGGGAAACGAGACTCGAACTCGCGACCCCAACCTTGGCAAGGTTGTGCTCTACCAACTGAGCTATTCCCGCAGGGTCGAATAATTTTTTACTATTAAAAAACTAAACAAAAAAGAATATGGAGCGGGAAACGAGACTCGAACTCGCGACCCCAACCTTGGCAAGGTTGTGCTCTACCAACTGAGCTATTCCCGCATGCCGTGTATAATACAGCATGCAAAAACAGGGTCAATAACTTTATGAAAAATCTTGCACCGTTTGCATAAAATAAAATCAATTCAGCCAATTCAGCGCTATAAATCGATAAAATTTATGCAAAATTTTGTTAAAACAGGGCCTTGGCAACCTTTAACTCTCCTTGAGCACAGTAAAACTCATGACAGAACAGGGTATACTGAATAGAATTTGGATCATTTGTAATTGCGGAGAAGGCCATGAGTATTGAACAAGTCTTAAGAGAGCGTCTGGCTACCCTGTCTCCATCTCATCTTGAGGTGGTAAATGAGTCTTCTGGTCACGGTGGCTATTATCCGGGTAAGGAATCACACTTTAAAGCGGTAATTGTGAGTGAAGCTTTTGCAGGCCTGCGTCAGGTACAGCGTCATCAGAAAGTCTATGCCGCAGTAGGCGATTTACTGAGCCCGGAAAAAATCCATGCATTAGCAATCCATGCTTTTGTTCCAGAAGAGTGGAGCGGTCAGGATACGACCAGTCCTGAATGTGCACATGCCCCAAAAAACTAAGAGGAACATATGGAAACCCAATTATTAGTCAAAATTATCCATATGTCAGCGGCCAGTCTGGCAATTATCGCGATTCTGGCACGTGCATTTACCTTGTTTGTTGGTACACAGGGCAATTTACCTAATCCGGTTGCACGCAAGCTATTTGTTGCCTTGCAGCATCTGGCACTTGCCGTAATTGCTTTGACGGGCGTCATTTCGCTAGTGATAAAAAACTTTGAAGTACAACCCTGGTTCTATGCCAAGGTCATTTTATTTCTGGTACTGGTTTCATCTTTGATGAAAGCCTATAAAAAAGATGACTCTGTCCTGTTGGTTCAACGTCGTGCTGGCCTGGTTATTGCAATTATTTCATTAGCTGCAATTATGGCACTGGTGATTATCAAGCCAACTTCTGGCTAGAAAATAACATCATTTTGTTTGGCTAAATTTTAAATAGATTGATAAAAATAATAGGGGGTTTTTAATGCGTACACGTGTGGTGTTTAACCAAAAAGGTGGCGTGGGGAAGTCGAGTATTGCAGTGAATCTGGCAGCAATCAGTGCACATCAGGGGCACAAAACCTTACTCATTGACCTCGATCCACAGGCCAATTCCAGCCAGTATCTGCTTGGTGATGATGCGACCTATTCAGGAGACAAGCCTGCATTAGAACCCAATATTGAAAACTATTTTGATGAAGTGCTGGGCAGCCAGCAGAACAAGGGTCTGATTGGCAATGCCATCGGCTCAATTCTAAAAACCCGCACTAAAGGCCTGGAAAGCTATGTGCACCAGTCACCGTTTAAACATCTGGATGTGATTCCAGCCAGCCCAAGTCTCGGCACACTGGGACATGCACTGGAATCCAAACATAAGATCTATAAACTACGTGATGCCTTACAACAGTTAACGGGTCAGTATGAGCGGGTGTTTATTGATACGCCGCCGGCTTTTAATTTCTTTACCTTATCAGCTTTAATTGCGGCAGATCGGGTACTGATTCCCTTTGACTGTGATGTATTTTCCAAACGTGCCCTGCATACCCTGATTGAAAATGTCATCGAAACCCAGGACGACCATAATGACCGTCTGGAAATTGAAGGAATTGTGGTCAATCAGTTTCAGGCTCAGGCCAAACTGCCGCGTGAGGTGGTGCAACAGCTGAAAGATGAGGGCTTGCCGGTATTGAAAAATATGTTGCCGCCATCGGTGATCATGAAAGAATCCCATCAGAAAAATCAGCCCTTAATTCATCTGGCTACTGATCATAAATTGACTCAGGCCTATCAATCGTTGTTCAATGAGATTGAGCAAAAATAAGATTGATGATTCCAGCATGAAACTCATGAAATTCAGTCTTGGCATCGTGGGCCTGGCTTTGTTAAGTGCCTGTGCTACGACCGTCAAGCCGACCTATGTGTCGCCAACCCAATACCAGTCCTATGACTGCGGTCAGCTGCAAGGCGAATATAACCGTATTCAGCAGTATATCGACAATGGTGTACAAGCGCCGAAACGAACGGGTGTTGGCGTAGGCGTCGGTGTAGGTGGTGGCTGGGGTAGCCATAGTGGTTGGGGCATTGGGCCGAGCATTTCAGTGAATATGGGTCAGTCTTCTAATACCAAGAAGACCGAACTGGCACGTGTTTTAGGTGAGCAGGAAGCGATTGTTCAGGCAGCACGCTATAAGAGCTGCCCACTGATCATTCGCCAGGCTGTACCAAAAACATAATGATGAAGATAGAAAATAAAAATGCTGACTGAGGTCGGCATTTTTTTAGCATCGCAGTCCGGAAAGGGGCGTTATTATGCATATAAAACTAGCTGGAATGACTGCTCGGAACAAATTTATAAGAATTTTCATCTTGTTATATATTGAGCAGATTCGTTAATGTTGCGCCATTCTTTGCGGTAAGTTTGCGTATGATCGAAAACTGGCTATTTATTCTGGCTGTAATTACAGTATTGATGATTCCGGGCCCAGGCAATGCACTGGTTGCCAGTGCGGCACATCAACATGGTCAGGCCAGAACCAGTTTATATATACCTGCTATTCTGCTGGGTTACTTCTATGCCATTAATGTCTGGGCTTTGCTGATACATCTTGCTGTCCCGATCTGGCCGAATTTCCAGAGTATGCTGCATATACTGAGCACAATTACTGTAGGCTGGATGACCTTCAGACTGTTTAAAGCCAGGCAGCTAGAGCAGCATAATCATAAGCACCCGATGATCCGGCCTTGGCAGATGTTTACTGCGACTTTAAAAAATCCTAAAGCGGCTTTGTTTGCTTCCGGTATTTTTCCCATGGCGACCTGGGAAAATCCAACTAATTTCGTACTGGTCTTCGCGATATTTAGTCTGGTGACATTACCGGTGTTTGTCTTCTGGATGGCGTTCGGTCAGGCAATTCTGGCAAGGGAGTCGGAGAAAATAAAAACCGACCTCATGTATAAAGGGTCGGTCCTGTTTTTGCTGCTTTGCCTGATTCCGCTGATCATCAGTTTGTTTAACTGAATTCAGCGATCAGGATTTAAGCCATTTTGTTCTTTTTCAGCTTCTGTTGAACAAAACCGAAGATGCCTGGCAATACACTAATAATAATGATGCCGAAGATCAGATAGGTAAAGTTATCTTTAACGATTGGCATATTTCCAAACAGATAACCCAAAATCACAAAAGAGCTGATCCACAAAAAACCACCAATCACGTTATAGCTCAGGAAATATTTATAATTCATGCTGCCAGCACCGGCCACAAAAGGAGCAAAGGTGCGGGCGAAAGGCACGAAACGGGCAAAGATAATCGTCTTGCCACCATGTCTGGCAAAAAATTGCTGGGTTGCTAGTAGGTGTTTTTTATTGATAAAGCGCGATTCAACTTCAAACACACGCGGCCCAATGAACTTGCCAATATGATAGTTCAGCGTATCGCCCAGTACTGCTGCCACAAATAGGAGCGGAATCAGTACCCACGGATCCATGGCCCCAGTAGATGCTGCAAGTGCCCCCGCAGCAAACAGCAAGCTGTCACCCGGCAGGAAAGGCATGACTACCAGTCCCGTTTCTACAAAGATAATCAGGAAAAGAATAGCATAAATCCACACCCCATAATTGGTGATGAATTCAAGCAGATGGTCATCTACATGTAGGATAAAATCAAGCAGTTCCATGGCGCCAGTACAAGCAAAAGTGTGCCCAAATCCTAACAGTGATTAGGCTTAAAGTCAGCATCAAAAGTGGTCTATTTCCAGCCTCATCATTCTAAAAATAAAACGATGAATCTTATTTTGGTTATTAATAATTAAAAATGAAACTTATAAGATGTGCTCATATTTTAGCAATCATTTTCGAGTTTTTATCATGTTGAATCCAAATCGTATTATCGCCAATCTTGTTGCTCATCCTGTACTTGAATCCGTAACATTCGTGTCTGCACGTGCCTTAATGGCTTATATTTTTATTGTGGCAGGTTGGGGCAAAATCGCTGGTTATGAAGCAACGGTTGGTTATATGCAAGCTATGGGTGTTCCTGCTGAATTATTACCTGTGACGATTTTGCTGGAATTGGGTGGTGGTTTAGCGATTTTATTTGGCTTGCAGACCCGTGTAGTGGCAGCACTCTTGGCTGGCTTTAGCTTAGTGACTGCATTTTTATTTCATGGTACGCCTGAGGATGCAGTGAACTTTATGAAAAACTTTGCGATGGCAGGTGGCTTATTGCTATTGGTATTACAGGGTGCAGGTCGCTTCAGTCTTGATCATCTGATTGAGCACCAATAACAAAGCAACGCTCCAATCGAGCGGTCTAAGACCGCTTTTTTTGTGGATACATAACATTAAACTAGCTTTACCGAATTAAGCTTCGTTCAGTGCATTCACTCTGCTTAGATAGAATCAGGAATTTAGACCTGTTGTTTAAGGAGTATATTGAATGCAAAAGCAAATTTTAGCTGTATTAATGACGGGACTCGTTGTTAGTGGCGGTGCATGGGCAAAGTCAGATCAGGCCCTCCTTGCTGAAGCTCAAAAAAATAAAGTCAGCATTGCTCAAGCACAAAAAATGCCGGATGAAACTGGTGTAACCTTAACAGGTAAAATTGTGCGTCAAGTTGCACCGCAGAGTGATGATTTTGAACTTCGAGACAGTAGTGGCACGATTATTATTGATGTTGATGATGACCTGTGGAAACCGTTGAAGTTAAAAGCGGGCGATAACGTTCGTGTGCTTGGCGAGGTAGATACTCATCGTCAGAAACCTACCGATATTGATGTGATTAGTATCGAAAAAGTGAAATAACCACATTTAAAGTTCTGCTTCAATCTCATTCAATCTGGAATCCAGGATTGAAGCAGATCTGACAAAAAATTCAGTCTGATCAAGATACAGTGCTAAATATGTATATATTTCAAGCGCCTTGAAACAGTGTGCTTAATGCAGCGAAAAATGATAGAATACGGCGCTTATCTTTCGTTTGCCTTTCTATAGTTGTTTGTCATGACTACCAATACTCAAATCACTGAAGATCGTATCCTGATTTTGGATTTCGGTTCTCAATATAGCCAATTGATTGCACGTCGCGTACGTGAGTCTGGCGTATATTCTGAAATGTTTGCCTATGACATGTCTGAAGAAGACATTCGTGCATTTAATCCAAACGGTATCATCTTGTCAGGTGGTCCTGAGAGCGTTCACGAAGAAGGCAGCCCGCGTGCGCCAGAAGTTGTGTTCAACTTGGGCATTCCTGTATTGGGTATTTGCTACGGTCTGCAAACCATGTCTGCACAACTTGGCGGTAAGGTTGAGCCAGGTACAGTACATGAATTTGGCTATGCAGAAGTAGACATTCAAATCCGTGATGGTCTTATTGGCGATCTTGAAGATTCAGCAGACAAATTAAAAGTCTGGATGAGCCACGGTGACAAAGTGACTCAAATTCCAGAAGGCTTCCAGATTACTGCCAGCACACCAAGCTGTCCGGTCGCAATGGTGTCTGATGAAAAACGCCGTTTCTATGGTATTCAGTTCCACCCGGAAGTCACTCATACTGCCAAAGGTAAAGAGTTACTGTCTAACTTCGTTCACAATATCTGTGGTTGCCGTAGCCTGTGGAACTCTGAAAACATTATCGACCTTCGTGTTGAACAGCTTCGTGAACAGATTGGTGATCAAAAAGTACTGCTCGGTCTTTCAGGCGGTGTAGATTCATCAGTTGTTGCGGCACTTTTACACCGTGCAATTGGCGATCAATTGACATGTGTATTCGTGGACAATGGTTTACTTCGTCTGAATGAAGGCGACCAGGTTATGGACATGTTTGCGAAAAACATGGGTATCCGTGTCATTCGTGCTGATGCTGAAGAGCGTTTCTTGACTGCACTTGCGGGTGAAGTTGATCCAGAGAAAAAACGTAAAATCATCGGCCGTGAGTTCATTGAAGTATTTGCTGAAGAAGCACGTAAGCTTGATGGTGTAAACTTCCTGGCTCAAGGTACGATTTACCCTGACGTGATCGAATCTGCTGCAAGCAAACAAGGCAAAGCACATGTGATTAAATCACACCACAACGTGGGTGGTTTACCAGAAGATCTAGCATTTGAACTGGTTGAACCAATTCGTGACCTGTTTAAAGATGAAGTACGTAAATTGGGTACCACTTTAGGTCTTCCATTTGAAATGCTTTATCGTCACCCATTCCCGGGTCCGGGTCTAGGTGTTCGTATTTTGGGTGAAGTGAAAAAAGAATATGCTGACATTCTCCGTTTAGCAGATGACATTTTCATGCAAGAACTTCGTGCTAGCGGTTGGTATGACAAAACTGCGCAAGCATTCGCAGTATTCCAACCTGTTAAATCTGTTGGTGTTGTAGGTGATGGTCGTCGTTATGCATGGGTCATTGCACTTCGTGCAGTTGAAACTGTTGACTTCATGACAGCTCGTTTTGCTCACCTTCCATACGAGCTGGTAGATAAAATCTCGACTCGTATCATGAATGAAATTGCTGAAGTTTCTCGTGTGGTTTATGACGTATCGTCTAAACCACCTGCGACGATTGAATGGGAGTAATTTAGGGGTTTCAAGAAGCGAAGCCTCTTGCCTAAATTACGCCATGAGCAAGGTTAAAAGCACTGCTTTTAACTTTGCGCAAGATACGCGCGGCAGTATCTGAAAAATGATATATCCAATAAAAAAGGACGCCTAGGCGTCCTTTTTTGTGTTTATAATGAATAAAAATAAAACTTTATACAGAAAAATATGTCATTGCCTAGCTGTCATCAATTGATGCTGCCTTTCATGGAGCTATTGTTTAAGTTACATGAGCCTATAAAAATTTCAGATGCGGCAAATATATGAGCTGAATGCTCAAATCTGTCAAAAGAGATACTCAATCAAACACTTCCAAGTGAAAAGAATATTTTTAGAAATAGAGTTTCTTTTAGAGATACAAATTGAACGGAGCTTTCATATTTATAAAATCGACCAAGACCGTTTCGATGAAGATATCTTTTAACTAGGTTCCAACGATTTTAATTGCCCGATCCTTATTCCACGAGCCTTGTGACAGCAGTACGACAGTAGGACTGGTTAAAGGGTCATACTGCTCTACTCGGTTCCGTCCGTTGGCCTTGGCCTGATACAGCGCAATATCCGCCTGTTTAATTACGGTATACAGGTCCGTTTCACAAGTTTCCAAGATCGCCGCACCCACTGAAATGGTGAATTTTAAGGACTGACCTTGATCAAGAAACACTTCGGTCTGTTCAATGCGCTGCCTTAAACACTCGGCAATTTTTAGAGCATCATCCAGATGCGTTTCAGGAAGCAGGGCAATAAACTCTTCCCCGCCGTAGCGCGCCAGAATATCAGTATTTCGCATTTCACTTTGAGCTGTTTTCGCAATGATTTGCAGTACTTGGTCGCCAATATCATGACCATAGTTATCATTAATCTTTTTAAAATGATCGACGTCAAAGACGATTAATGAACTAGGACTCGGTGTTCCTTCTTCAAGCCTATGTGTTAGATGTTGCTGAACCAAATATTCAAAAAAGCGGCGATTATTTAATCCTGTTAGGGAATCGGTATGCGCCATATGCTCAAAAGCCTGACGGTTATATTCGTTCAAGGTATGTTGTAAAAATACAATCCGAGATTTAAGCGTTGAATTCCAGCTGATATAGATACTAAAACTTAGCACCGGCACATAAATCAGAGAAAACAGAACCAGCTGTTGCAGATCGCCTTTAACATTGAAATACACACCCATATAGATCATGAAGGTAATCAGGGCCGAGATGATCAGGGAAGGCCTGAAACGGATATGTACACTTAAATTTGCCAGAACGATAAAGACCAGAGAGGAATATTGATAGATCAGGTTATAAGGACTTTCTGACTGATTTAAATTAAAAAACCAGACCGCACTGGCACCAATAATCGAAGTGGGTAGCAATAGATCAAAGAGTGGTAAATTCCGGCTATGCTGGTACATCCAGACCGTGATCAGGGTCATGACTGAGGTAAAACCCAGTTTGGTTACAAGCAACAGGGTGTGGATGTCATGCAGTACATAAATATCCGCAAGGGTATAGGAAGCATAAGCAAACTGTGCACATAGATTCACCTGAAGCAGATATCTCAGATGCAGCTTTTTCTGATGAGAATAATAGGCAGATTTTAATGGCTGAGGAATACACACCAGAGGATCTTTAAGCGCCTGCTGAATCAGAAGGCGTGACTCCTTATGATATTCCTGTGGCATTCAGCCTTCCCCATAAAAAATAAAATTTTTTATATATTAAGTTTTGTATAAATTTTATTCTATTCCTTAAAAATTCACTTTAAAAGTAGTCATCTAGAATAAATATTTTCGGTTACAAAAAAGGGAGAGTGAGTACAAAGCAAAAAATGAGATAGGCTGGATTTACTGTCTATGCGTTTAAATTACTTCTATGACTGTTCATAAGTTAATATATTTTTCAGTATAAAAATTCTGTAGATCAGATTGAAACGGTGAACTCATATCTGGACGATACACTTCAATCCGGTTACGTCCACTCTTCTTGGCGGCATAAAGCGCCACATCCGCTTTTTTAATCAGATCATCCAGATCCTGAGTATGGGACTCCAGCTCAGCAATACCAATCGAAACTGTAAATTTCAGTATCAACTCAGGCCGGGCATAGAGATACTGCTGCTGAATCGAATTACGAATGCGCTCGGCAATTACCAAAGCATCTTGCAACTGTGTATCGGACAGCAAAATAATAAACTCCTCACCACCAAAACGTGCCAGTACATCACTATGGCGCATTTCCTTACGCGCTGTATCTGCAATTAACTGTAGTACCCGATCCCCGACATCATGCCCATAACTATCATTGATCTGCTTGAAATGGTCCACATCAAACATTAGCAGACAGGTGCTTGAATATCTTGGCCAGTCATGAATACAGTTTTCTGCCAGATTAACAAAATGCCGACGGTTATAGAGCTGAGTCAGTTCATCAGTATGGGCGAGATTACGCACCATATGGTAGTTCCATTCATCTAACAAAGTACGGATAAATGCACGACGGGTATGCAGGATATTATTCCAGTTAAAATACAGGCTAAACAGCAACACTGGGCTGAACACGACCATAAAGATAAAAGCTTCCGATAACGTCATTAGCTGCGTCATTGCTATCAGGACCAGCAGGCTGATCAGGATTGAACAATATAGTGCAGCCCTAAATTGAACCTTGATGCAGAGATTGGCAATCAGAATAAAAATGGATGCAGCATACAAGTAATTTTCTACATGTAGGCTGGTAGAAGAGAGCAGGAGCAGGATCCATACTCCAGCACAAAGCGTAGTCCCTATCGGCAGGATCAGATCGAGCAAGCGAATGTTCTGGCTGTATTGAAATAACAGTTCACAGACGATCCAGAAAGCTAAGACCAAAATCACCCGAGTAAACCCAGAAACCATCATCAGGTCGGGGATGATAAAGATATCGGCAAAGAAATATAGCAGGAACACCAATTGTGCCAGTAAATGAATCTGACGCAGACTATGGTAGTTATGCCGGTACAGATAGTCATAAAAATGGGGTAGAAATTGCACAGGAATACGGGCGTGCCGATCCACAAGTGCATCTTCTAGCACTTGACGGTTCTTCAGGTCATTCTCGGAAGGTTGCAGCTGTTCCGAAGAATGCCGATTAAGACTCTGCAAGGAAGCCTGCATATTTGCATGCATCCTGCTATCGGCAATCGTCATTTTTCAATCCATTAAAAATTCGCACATATTATGAGCAAATTTTGGGGTCAGGAATCTATGGTCAAACGGATAGATTGCGACGCATGGAGAAGGAAAAAGTAACAAAACATTTTTTCTGCGACAGGAGAGAGCCAAAACTTAGGTGTTATTGAATTAATTATTTGATTTAATTTATAAAAAATTAAATATAAGCCTGTTTCACGTGAAACAATCCGAGATAATTGTTTGTTGCAGTATGTGTAAACCTCACCTTATTAAAATGAAAAATGCTAAAAAAGGTTTGGGTGATCTTTAACTAGTTGCGACCTCGAATTTTAAGGATAGATTCAAGATTCTGAGTACCCATGAAAACAAGAAATCAGGTCAAGTACAGATCAGACCGTTGAAGTTAAAGATTGTTGCAAATATGACAAGCACAATCCTGAAAGTAGCACTCTTTTTACCGATCTGAATTGCTATGATCTTTTGACCCAGCCGAGTGAGCCAGAACATGTCGAATAATAATGATATCGAACTTTTCAATTCAGATGATTGCACAAAATACGTCAATCAGTTCATTGCAGAATTTCCATTACGCCGTGCTGAAATTGGTCAGGGAACAGTGATCAAGCGTGCGTTACCAAGCCGGCATAAACGGATGATCGGGGCATGGTGTTTTCTGGATCATGCCGGACCTGCTCATTTCCCGCAGGGAGACGGCCTGGATGTAGGACCACATCCACATATTGGTCTACAGACTTTTACCTGGATGATCGAAGGTACCATGATGCATCGTGACAGTCTGGGCAGTGCGCAGCTGTTACGTCCGCGTCAGGTCAATCTGATGACGGCTGGTTATGGCATTTCCCATTCTGAAGTTGCACCTGAAACAGAAACTAAAATGCATGCCGCACAGCTCTGGATCGCTTTGCCAGATGATATGGTCAATATGGCACCCGCGTTTGATCATTATCCGGAATTGCCTGTGGTTGAGGATCAAGGCATTGAGTTCACGGTACTGGTTGGGGAATATCTTAAGGCAATATCACCAGTGAAGGTACATAGCGAACTGCTCGGGGTGGATCTGTATGCAGCAGACAGTACCCAGGCAGTATTACCGCTTCATCCAAAATTTGAATATGGTTTTCTGGCACTGGAAGGGACGGCCAGCATCAACGGACATGAACTGACTGAAGATAATATGGTGATTCTGGAACCGGGGCTGGATCGGGTACATATCGAGATTCATGCCGGAAGCCGTGTACTGTTGCTGGGGGGCGAACCTTTTGAAAGACCGATTTTACTATGGTGGAACTTTGTTGGCCGCACGACTGAAGAATTGAAAATGGCACGTGAGCAATGGATTGCAGAGCATGAACGATTTGGCTCGATTCCTGCCTACGAGGGACCACGACTTGAAGCCCCTGCTTTCCCGGGCCATATGCGCCCTTCAAAATAAATGCATCACCATAAAATAAGGAAGAAGAAATGGCCATGCTTGCAAGTGCTCGTGTACATAGTCTGGAAACACCATGGCAGGGACAGATCAGTCATGGCAATCACCAATATCTGACGGATAAGCCGGAAGCTTTTGGTGGTCAGGATCGTGGTCCCGCACCTTATGATTTTCTGCTGGCAGGCTTGATTTCCTGCACCATGATTACCTTGCGTATGTATGCCAGACATAAAGATCTGGAGCTGGGGGAGTTTCAGGTTGAAGCCGATTTCTTTGCCAATCGAGAAGGGCAGGAATGGATTGAACGACGTTTAAGTTTTCAAAATCCGTTAGATGAAACATTGCGGCAAAAAATTCTGGAAATTTGTCAAAAAACACCAGTGACTAAAACTTTGCTACGGAGTCTGGAGATTCGAACTACATTACTTTAATCTCGCCATATGTAAAGAAGACTGATTGAAATGTAATATAATTCGTAAAGCATTTCACCGGAACCAGACACTTTTTGTTATGCTGAAGCGGCAATAACACGACAATAACAAAAGAGTCTAACATGCGTATCCTACACCATCTTGAGCAGTCCCGATCGTTCCGTATTTTATGGGCATTGGAGGAATTGGGGCTAGATTATGAAATCAAGTTCCATAAACGGCTGCCTAACTTTTCTGCCCCTTCAGAGTTGAAGATGATCCATCCATTAGGGAAGGCACCGATCCTGATTGATGGTGATCAGGTGCTGGTAGAATCTGCGGTGATTTTACAATATTTGCAGGAAACTTATGATGTGGGTATGGAGTTTCAGCCGCTCAATTCTACTACCAAACAGCAGTACCGGTACTGGATGCATTATGCCGAAGGCTCACTGATGCCGTTACTGGTTATGCATCTGGTCATTAATTCCGTTGAGAAGCACACACCATTTTTGCTGCGTCCTATGGCGCGACAGATTACCAGTGGAATTAAAAGTAAATTTGTACAGCCGCGTCTTAAAGATCATATTCAATATCTGGAAGACTACCTGAGCGAGCATGAATATTTTGCCGGTCGATTTAGTTTTGCTGATATTCAGATGAGTTTCCCATTAGATGCCATTCAGACCCGTACGGGTAAACGTTATCCGGCGATTGAAGCCTATCTGGAACGCTTATCTCATCGTCCTGCCTATTTCCGGGCCATGTCCAAAGAAGAAGTATTGAGTTAACAAGCCATTAAAAATAAAGGTGCCAAAAGGCACCTTTTTATTGGGATAAGGTTTCAATCAGTCCGGGAAGCTCAAGCGTTCCTTCGGGAAAATCACTTTAAAAGTAGAGCCCTGATTTTCACGAGAATCAATTTTTAGCTGTGCCTGATGCTGCATCAGTACATGTTTTACAATCGCAAGTCCAAGACCTGTACCGCCAGTACGTCGGCTACGGTCAGAATCGACGCGATAGAACCGTTCAGTCAGACGCGGTACGTGTTTCGGGTCAATCCCGATCCCGGTATCTTCTACCACAAAGTAAGCCGATTCACTATCATCATGCCAGCCCATGGTGACCGTACCGCCTTTTGGCGTGTATTTAATCGCATTGGTGATCAGGTTGCTGAAAGCACTGGCAATTTCCATATCGGAACCAATCAGATCACAATGACTGTCAATATCCAGGTTCAGCGTATGACCATAATCCACGTTATAGGCCTGAGCATCATCAAATAGCTGGTTCATCAGATTGGGCATGTCGATAATCTGATTCTTGGCAATATTTTCGTCATTTTCCAGACGAGACAATAGTAACAAGTCATTGACCAAGGCATTCATACGCCGGGTCTGGGATTGCATCTGGTCAAAGGCGCGTTTCCAGCGTGGACTGATATCTTCCTGATCGGTAAAGGTTTCGATATAGCCGCTGAGCACCGTTAAAGGCGTACGTAACTCATGCGAGATGTTATCGACAAAGTCTTTGCGCATCTGCTCCAGATTATGCATCCGGGTCACATCATAAGCGACCAAGAGACGGCTTTCACCCCCAAAGCGGGTCATCTTGATCTGTACATAATGGTCTTCAAAGATCGAAGATTGCATCTTGAGACCGTCAGGTGCATCATCAATATGATGATAATAATCAACGAAATTTGGCTGAGAGAGTAAACTCAGAATATTACGGCTTTTATCTTCAGCACTGATGCCGAGCAGACGTTCAGCTGCGGGATTCCACCATTCAATCTGCTGATTTTCATCGATCAGTACCACGGCTTCCTGTAGCGCGCCTAGAGAAGACTGGGCACGATCAATCAGCTCGACCATTTCTGCCTGTACAATGCGTTCCTGACGCTGGGCCTGATAGACATTAAAGAGCAGGGCACCCCAGATGCCATTGATCTTGGGTGGTACGTCATAAGGACGATTGGAAATCCAGTCATTGACCAAATATAGGGAACGGATTTGTGTGACAAAGAATGCTACAAAAGCCAGTACGATACAGACCCAGAAATACCCGATCCCGAAACCAATCAGGCTGCCGATCAACAGGAAGAAGGCCAGAAGGCGTAAATCCTGCTTGGCAAAGTCCCATAAGCTATTGGAGCTTGGCAGTTTATGCCCACGGGCCATTTCAGGAACAGGGTAGGGTTTATACATAAAGCAGGATTTACCTAAGTCAAATTAGCCGAGTGCGACATCAATACGGGTCGAAAAGCGATAGCCGGTTCCGCGTACAGTCTGTACAAAACGGTCGGCGCCATATGGCTCCAGCACTTTGCGCAGGCGTCGGATATGCACGTCAATGGTTCGGTCTTCAATATACACATTGCCACCCCACACCTGATCCAGGAGCTGGGCACGGGTATAGGCACGTTCTGGATGGGTCATGAAGAAGGCCAGCAGGCGGTATTCAGTCGGCCCCATATCCAGAATAGTATCATTAAAGCTGACACGCTGGCTTGCAGGATCGAGTAACAGGCCATTGGCTTCAATACTTTTTTCACCATTCAGGCTATTGGTACGGCGCAGTACGGCTTTGATACGGGATACCAGTTCACGGGTAGAAAATGGCTTGGTCATGTAGTCATCTGCACCGGCATCCAAACCTTGAACCTTATGATCTTCTTCGCCTCGTGCAGTGAGCATAATGACTGGAATTTCTAACAGGGTTTCATCGCGTTTCAGGCGACGGCATAAGTCTACACCGCTCACTCCACCAGGCATCATCCAGTCCAGCAGGATCAATGCTGGACGCTGATCCACAATCATTTGATGGGCCTGTTTGGCATCTTCTGCTTCTAAACAATTGAAGCCAGCCATATCCAGTGCCGTATGGATCATTTCCCGAATTGGAAGCTCATCATCGACGATTAAAATGTAGTCATCTTTCACAGCGCATTTCCTATAAGTCAACGGTGGACCGTTTTATATTTATGACGAGCCTATTACAAAGATTAATTATGACAGTATCATTGCAGAAAGGGATATTTGCCCTGCTTTCGCAAAGATTTGTGACAATTTAAGTTGCTTGATAGAGGAAAAATATCTGTAATAACAATTGATTGAAAAATAGAAAATAAATTAAGAAATAATTGCGTTAAATATTATTTTTTATCTGAAAAAGATTCAAAAAGTGCCAAAAATACAATACTGCACGAGGACAGGACCTCCTCCATGGACTGTTTAAAACCGCTCATGACCCAACGAATGGCAATCTGGGTGACATAACCATTTAAGCCCGTGGATACCAGAGAAATTTCCTGTGCGGAACGGCTCAGGTTCGGCATCATCAGCATGACAAAGGCCTGAATCATGCGGTCAAAACGGCCCATGGTTTCATGAATGGTGGCTTGATTATGCAGTTCCTGTACCAGCATGGCATCGATATAAATAATCCGGGCCATACGTGGATTATCACGCAATGTAGTGAGCAGGGCAGTCAGACCAGCTTCGATCATCTTTTTAGGATCAGAGGAAGCCTGCATCATGGCTTGCATGACATTTTGCTGCAATTCATCGATCAGTTTTAGGAAAATAGTTTGAAACAGATGCTCACTTTTCTTGAATGATTCATAGAAATAGCGTTCGGTCAGCTTGGCTTCAGTACAGATATCCTTGACAGTTACAGAAAAAAAGCCATGCGTGCCATAAGCTTGAATACCCGCTTCAATCAGCTTTTCCCGGCGTGCCTGCTGGCGTTCAGCCATAGACAGTCCCTTAAACTGACGTTCCTTTGTCATCGTTTTTTGTTGCTTTTCCACAGGAATTGCCGAATTGGTCATAAAATGATTAAGCTCATAAGCACCGAAATTTTGAATATCTTACCAATAAATTGCATTTAGACCTATGTTCTTGATCACCAACCTGGATTGTCCTGAACAGATAAGTCATCATGATTGACAATAAGTATTGTCAAAATTATATTGAAGGGAATTGCTGCATGAAGCACGACAGAACAAGAAATGCTGTCTGGGCAGGCAGTTTCATCAATAAGGGAAACTTATGAAAAATTTTAATAATAAAGTTGCAGCGATTACCGGTGCAGGTTCGGGCATTGGTCAGCAGTTGGCTGTACTTTTGGCGAAACAGGGCTGTCATCTGGCATTAAGTGATGTGAATGAACAAGGTTTACTTAAAACACTTGAACTGATTAAAGACACGGGCGTGCGTGCCACCCTCGACAAAGTCAATGTTGCCAATTTGGAAGAAGTCCGTGCTTGGGCTGAAAAAGTCGAGCAGGAGCATGGCAGTATCAACATGATCTTCAATAATGCTGGGGTCGCTTTGGGGTCAACAGTGGAAGGCGCATCTTATGACGAACTCGAGTGGATTGTCGGGATCAACTTCTGGGGTGTGGTGTACGGAACCAAAGAATTCTTGCCACGCATTAAAAAGACCCGCGATGGTCATGTGGTGAATATTTCGAGTTTATTCGGACTGACTGCACAGCCAACCCAGTCTGCCTACAATGCCACCAAGTTTGCAGTGCGTGGTTTTACTGAGTCTTTACGTCAAGAATTGGATATTGAAAATTGTGGTGTAAGCGCACTCTGCGTGCATCCGGGGGGAATTCGTACCAATATTGCCAATGCCGCAAAAATGAATGACAGCCTCAGGGCTTTAGGGATGAGCCCTGAAAAGTCTGCGCGTAGCTTCAATAAATTATTGCGTTGTCCGCCTGAAGAAGCAGCGCGTCAGATTTTGGAGGCCGTTCAAAAAGACAAACGCCGTTTATTGATTGGTAACGATGCCAAAGCGATCGATTTAATCCAACGTATTTTACCAACGGGGTATCAGAAGGTCACAGCTTTTGCCACTAAGTTAGGTAAATCTAAGAAATCAGCTTAAATTATTAAAAGTTATGAAATTAAAGTCCGCTTCTGCGGACTTTTTATATTTAAATTTAAGAAATGAAAGACTAGCAATAATTTTTCTTTCTCTCCTCCACAGAAAATAAAATAGTAATTCAAACTAATCTTTTTTATAAAGGCTGATCTAAGAGGCTATAGCCGTATTGGGTTGAGTCACTAGATACTGGTTTACTGGACGTTTCAGCCCCAGATTTTCACGCAGAGTATGGCCTTCATATTCAGTCCGGAACAGGCCGCGGCGTTGCAGCTCCGGTACAATGAAATTGACGAAGTCATCCAGGCCGGCAGGCGTTGTTGGTGGTAACACATTGAAGCCGTCTGCAGCTTCATTTTCGAACCATTCCTGTAACTGATTGACTACCTGTTCAGGTGTACCAATCAATGTCCAGTGACCACGGGCAGAAACAATATATTCGTATAACTGACGAATACTAAAGTGATGCTTTGCTGCAATCTCAAACATCATTTGCTGACGGTTGGACTTGATCTTAATATCTTCTGTAGGGAAAGGTGCATCCAGATCATAGGGTGAAAGATCAATATCGCCGGCTAAACCTGAAAGTAAGCCCAAGCCGACATCCGGGTGGATCAGGCTATTGAGCAATGCATATTTTTCTTTGGCTTCGTGTTCGGTCTTGGCGACAAATACCGATACGCCTTGGACATTAAAATATTTTCCTTGATGAAGCGGTTCATGCTGTTTAGTGGCCTCAAAAAAATGACCACTTTCTTTATCGTAGAGGAAGGCGTCATCTTCCCAGGAATCCCAGAGTTTCTGCACGACTTCAATAAATTCATCCGCGCGTTCATAACGGACTTTGGCATCTGGATGTGTACTAAAACCAAAGTTACGCGCAGTTTCAGCAGACATAGTCGTCACAACATTCCATGCAGCACGACCCCTACTGATATGGTCTAAAGAGGCATATTTACGTGCTAATAGATAGGGTTCTTCATAGGTGGTTGATGCAGTAGCAATAAAGCCAATATTTTTGGTGACTGCTGAAATAGCCGCAAATAAGGTCAAGGGTTCAAACCCAACAACTTTGTCACTATACCCTACATTTTTATTATGCTTAGAAGCGCCATGACTCCAGTTAACAGCTAAACCATCGGCAAGAAAATAAGCATCAAATAGACCACGTTCAGCAGTCTTTGCTAGTTCAATTGCATAATCAAGGCTTCAATGATCTTGAGGCTGGGACGCTGGATGCCGCCAACCTGCTGCATGTTGCGATGTCGTTGGAATGAAGGCACCCAGTTTAATTTGTCGTTGAGCCATGCTGAAATCCTGTTGTTATCCTGTATTTCAACAGGTTTATAACAAGGAATAATCGAGTTTAAAAATACGATAAAATTAAATCCTTATAATGAATATGGAATAAGCATAAAGATGAGGTGTATTTAATTAAAAAAAAGATAAGTTTTAAATTTATACATACTTGAGCTACTGTTAAATCAGCGCTTCAATGGTTTTCTTTTTCCAGACAAACTGGTAATACAAGCCTTGCATGATGCACAGACAGACAAAGGCCAAGGCATAGCCATACCAGATGCCTTGCAGCCCCCACCAATGGCTAAATAGATAAGCTGCCGGAACTTCAATTGCGATGATGGCGATAATATTGATAATCATCGGTACGGTCACTGTACCGCTGGCTCGCATAATCGAAGCAAAAATCGCACTGGCACCAAAGAACAGAATCGACCAAAGCACGATAAATAGTAGCTGCTGACCCAACACCACCACTTGCGGATCGGTAATAAACAGTGCCATCAGATATTTCGAGAACAGATAGGCCAATACCACCAGACTACCGGTAAACAGGATATTCATACTCAGGGCCGTACGTGTTACTTTATTGAGTAGGTCATTTTTACCCGCACCAATTGCTTGGGCACCAAAAACGGAAGCAGCAATGGCGATGGAAAGTGCAGGGAACTGGATATAATTCAGCACCTGATTTACTGCACCATAAGCTGCTGTAGCTTCCGCACCATAACGGTTGACCAGACCGACAATCACCAAACCTGCAGCTGAAGTAGTAATCATCTGAACACCGGTAGGAATACCCAAGCGCAGAATAATTTTGCTTAAGCCAGGATGATGACGGATATGCTTTAGTAAAGCCCAATCTAGTTTAAGTGGATGTTGTTTATAATTTAAATACAGGGCTAAAAATAACAGGACTGCTATATTACCAAGAATAGTTGCAATGGCAGGCGAGATAATCCCCATTTTCGGGAAACCGAAATAACCGGCAATCAGAACAGGTGTCACCACCAGACCGACTCCAATCGTCAGGGCAGAGGCAAATAAGGCCGTCGTGCTGTCACCCACACCACGCAGAATTGAAGTATAAATAATATAAATAAAAATCAGCGGGCTACCCGCAAGCATCCATTGCACATAAGGTAGAGACAGATGCATCACATCGGGATCGGTTCCAAGCAGTAGCAGAATCTTCTCTGCAAAAATCACCCCAAAAAATGCAATCAGGCTACCGCCAATTAGGGTCATAAAAAGGGTAGAACCAATAACACAGCGGACTTTTTCCAGATTTTTTGCTCCCCAGGCCTGTCCCACCAAAACGGTTGAACCTGCGGACAAGCCAATTACAAAAGCCATCAAGCAGAACAGGATTGGGAAAAAAACCGCAACTGCAGCAATGGCATGTACGCCCAGCATTTGCCCCACAAAAATCGTATTAATCGTACCGGACAAACTTTGCAGGATATTGGTCACAACCAGCGGCAACAGGAAAATAAAAAATGTTTTCCATAGATTTTGCTGCTGAACCAATGCTTGCTGTGCCATAAGACATCCTGTTCTTGATTATTAGAAAGGGAGAAAAAAATAATTATCGGAAATTTGCAGAAAAATAGCCTTAGCTTTTAGGTAACTAAGGCTGAAGCTATGTAAGTCTTTAAATATTTAAATCAAACTTTGGAAAGAATTTCGCCCGCTTGCAGCAAAGTTTGTTCTTTTTTGGCAAAACAGAAACGCAGCAAACGTAAATCTTTTGGCGGCTGTTTATAAAATACTGATACCGGAATCGCCACGATCCCATGTTGATGGGCCAAATACTGACACATAGCAACATCCTCTAAATCTGGTCGAATTTTGCTGTAATCCAGATTCTGGAAGTAAGTCCCCTGTGATGGTCTCCACTGAAAACGTGAATTCTGAATGGATGAATTAAACAAATCCCGTTTGGCCTGATAGAAGGCCGACAGCTGGGGAATATGCTCAGGATGTTGTTGTAAATATTCAGCTAATGCCACTTGTACTGGTGTTACACCACAAAAGCTGGCAAATTGGTATACCTGACGGAACAATTTCATTAAGGCCGGGGTAGCTACACAGAAGCCGGTTTTCCAGCCGGTGACATGGAAGGTCTTGCCAAAGGAACCAATCACAAAACTGCGTTCACGTAATTCCGGGAAGGAAAGTGCTGAATAATGTTTTACATCATCAAAGACCAGATGTTCATAAACTTCATCAGAGAGCACCACAATATTGCGGTCACGGATCAGTTCAATCAGCTGTTGCCAATCCGCTTTAGACCAGACACTTCCAGTAGGATTATGCGGGGTATTTACAATAATCATGCGGGTGCGATCATTAATCGCATCCTTAACCTGGCTCCAGTCCACTGAAAAATCCGGATGCCCGAGTGCGATATGAATCGGTTTAGCCCCTAAAACCTGTACCGTCGGCGCATAACTGTCATAACTCGGGTCAAAAATAATGACTTCTTCATCTGCACGCACTACAGCCTGAATTGCGCAGAAGATTGCAATCGTTGCGCCAGGTGTAATGGTAATTTCCTGAGCTGGATCTAGTGATAATTGATCACGCTGTAAATATAAATCAGCGACCAAAGCGCGTAATAAAGGTAAACCATCTCCAGGTGCATACTGGTTAAAACCGGACGTACTTGCCCGTCCTAAAGCTTCAATTAAATCGGGTGGTGCAGGGAAATCGGGAAATCCCTGTGAAAGATTCAATGCCCCGAGTTGTTGAGCAAGGGCAGACATGGTACTGAAAATCGTCACGCCCAAGTCAGGCAGTTTGGACTGGAGATCAAGCATGTCACAACGCTCGTTTGATTAATATAAGCATAAAGTGTAGCAGTAACGATTCTGCTCTGTGAGCACAAATAACAGAAATCGTTAGTCATTTTGTCAATAAAATATTAAAAGATTAAAACCTTAATGAAAGAGCTGATGAGCAATAAATTAATGGTCAAATCATGTGAAATAAAAAGCATGATGGACGTATAGGGGGCAATTTTCATAAAATCAGCTGCATAATATTCCTTAAAAATAACGATAAGATGCTAAACAATATTCATACCATCCTTGAGACTCTTGGGCTTAATCTGCAAAAACGAGCCCTACATATCCAGTTTTCTAATCAGGTTTTAAATACACAGGTTTTTATTCAGCGCATTGAAGGTCATCATCAGATTAATGAGGGTTTACAGGCAGAACTGATCTGCCTTTCAACCAATGCAAATCTCGCTTTAAAACAATTTATTGGCTGTCAGGTTGCAGTTGATCAAGTGACTGACCGTGGAGAATTATTTCGAACGACAGGTCTGATTACAGCGGCAAGCCAGGGACAAAGCGACGGAGCTTTGACGCTATATAAACTGACCCTGCAGGATGCAACTTCCTTATGGCATAAACGCCGCAATAGTCGTGTGTTTATGAATAAAAGCGTTCGGGATATTAGTGAAATTTTATTTAAAGAATGGCAGGCTCGCAGCTCCTTATTTGCAGCACGATTGAGCCTGGATGTTTCTGCCTTATCACGGGACTACGATGTTCGACCTTTTGTGATGCAGTCAAATGAAACGGATTATGAGTTTCTGACCCGCTTATGGCGTAGTGAAGGCATGAACTGGCTGATCGATGAAAAGGAAATCATGGTCCCCGTTTCAGCTCAGACCATTCAGCCACAAATTCTACGTTTAATTGATGACCAGCCGCATTTTCAGGCTTTAAAGCGCCGTAGTATCCGTTTTCATCGTAGCCATGCCACCGAACCTTTTGACACGATTACTGGTCTATTGGCAGAGCGTTCTTTAAATCCAACTTTAGTACAAACCCAGCGCTGGCACGCGGATCAGCTGGCTCAGAATGAAAGTCAGCTACTGCTCAGTAGCCATCAGCATAGCGAAATACAGGATAATCAAAGTCTGAATCTTGAAGATGTCTGGACCATTAGCCCGGCCTGGATCAGCGACCTGAATGGAGAAGATCAAACGACTTTAGCCAGTTCTGCTCAACTGGATCAACTCAGCCAGCAGCTAAACCAGTCCCATGCCTTGCAGTCCAAATATTTTAAGGCCAGTAGTAGTGTGCGTGATGCACAAGTTGGGTACTGGTTTGAATTACATGATCATCCTGAAATAGATCAACATCCAGCCAATGAACGTGAATTTTTAATTTTGGGGAAATACTTCTATAACCAGAATAATTTACCCAAAGATATTTTGCTGCAGCTGGATCACTTAATACAGTCCAGCCGCTGGAAATTATTAGATGATGAAAGACAGAGTAATGAATTGTATTTGGTGCGTCGTCATATTCCTGTCGTACCTGAATATCATCCATTACAGCATCGGCCAATGGCCTATCCACAGCGGGCGAAAGTAGTCGGACCTGAGGGTGAAACTATTTACGTGGATGAATGGGGGCGGGTCAAGGTTCGTTTCCTGTTTACCCGCAGTGATGACCATCAACATGATAGTGGCGCTGGTGCCAATGATAATGATAGCGACTCGGCTTGGGTAGATGTGTTGACACCGTGGGCAGGTGAAGGCTATGGGGCAAGATTCCATCCACGTATCGGGGAAATCGTCGTCATTGATTTCTTTGAGGGAGATGTCGACCGGCCATTTGTGGTGGGTCGTATTCATGAAGCTGAACGGCATCAGACGATGTTTGATGTCAAAGGCAAACTGCCATTAACCAAAAAACTGAGCGGTATCCGCTCTCAGGAGGTAAATGGTGAAGGTTTTAACCAGCTTCGTTTTGATGATACGACCGGACAGATTAGTGTACAGCTACAAAGTAGTCATGGGGCTAGCCAACTAAATTTAGGAAATTTAAGCCACCCTAAAGAAGATGAAGTGAGTGATGGGCGTGGTGAAGGATTTGAGCTTAGGACGGATCAGTGGGGAGCAGTGAGGGCGGGGGCTGGCCTGCTAATTTCAACGCATAAACAGGAAAATGCTAATGCCAACCACTTAAATAGTAGCCCGGCTAAAAGCCAGCTTGAATCAAGTTTTAATAATAGTAAGGCCTTAAGTGACGTTTCTAAAAACCAGCAAACTGATCCTTTAGAGGCACTTGATCATCTGACAAATTTTCTGAACCAAATTGAACAGCAGGATCAAAGTAAGGCTGAAACCTTTAAACAGGCGCTAATGGTACTTTGTGCACCAAATTCGATTGCACTTTCAACGAATGAAGATTTGCATTTATCGGCTGATAAACAGATTAACCACAGTGCCGCGGATAGCATCAATTTTTCAACCCAGAAATCTTTAATTGCCCATGCTCAGGACAAAATTAGCTTATTTGCAGCCCAACAAGGATTAAAAGCCATTGCGGCAAAGGGCAAAGTGGAGTTTCAGGCACAGGATGATGCAATTGAAGCTATTGCTCGCAAACAAATCAAAATTATTTCGACTGAAGATCAGATTGAAATTATAAGTCCTAAAGAAATTGTACTGACTGCGGGTGGATCTCAGTTAAAGATTAATGGACAGGGGGTATTTAGTACTACAAGTGGGAAGTTTGAGTGTAGAGCAGGGCAGCATATATTTAAAGAAGGAGCCAAAACTATTTATGAGATTCCTGAATTGCCTAAATCTGGACCATACGCTGTAGATTTTTTATTTAATAGTTTAGGTGGTAGTGGAATTGAAGGTGCTGAAGTAACTATGTTCATACCTGAAAATAAGGAAATTTTATGGGAAGGTAAAACTGATTCTAATGGTAAAACGCAATTATCTATTTCTCAAGAATGGGTTGCTTATGAAGCATTAGTAGGGTTTAAGCAATGGTCAAATATCTTTGAAGATTTAGATACTAAAGATTTAGAAGATGAATTTGATGTGGGTGAGCATGGAATTCAGATTGAAGACATTCAATAATTATAAAGGTGTTCTCTGTGAATTATTATATTGTAAAAAAAGGAGATACATTGTGGGGTATCTCAAAAAAATTTAATATTACAGTACAAAAATTAGCTAAAATTAATAAGTTGAATAGTTCTTCTATTCATAAAATACAAGTAGGTCAAAAAATATATATTGATGAGATCAATGAGATTGAAGCTGAATTGATTTTAAAAATTATATTATTAGATTTATCTTTTAAACCTATTTCAAAAGGAATTGTAAAACTAGAATATGATGGTAAATCAAAAGAAATAAATTTTAAAGATGGTGTAATTAATGATATTGAAATCTTAGATCATTCAAAAGGTTTAAAAGTTTATTACAAAAATATAAAAAGTAATTTTGATTTAATAGCTAATCATAAAACTTTACCAATAGGGAAAAAAGTTTTAAGGCTGACTTCAAGGCAAATGAAAGTCTCCGGCAATCACTATCCTCAATCGGGTATAGTTCAACAGACAATAAAGGAAATCAAAAAATCCTTAAAAAATTTAGCAGATCCTATCGTAAAAGGGATAAATGAAAAAATAGATACTAGTCAACCATCTATAATTTTACCTGAGCCAGTAAATAGTCAAAAAAGGACTGATTCAGGTAATAGTACCCATATAATTGCAAGCCAATTTACAGAAGAGAACTTCATACTCAATACAGTAAATAATAAATATAGAAAATTTGTTATAGATGCTTCGAAACGTCATGGATTTACTCCACATAGTTTAGCAGCTTTAATTCACGCTGAAGCTGCAAAAAAAAGTAATGGGGAATGGGATTCCAAAAGTTTTAATACCACTACAAATGCCGCAGGATTAACACAATTTCTTAAAGGTACTTGGCTTGAACTTTGTAAAAACCAAGAATCTTTAATAGGGCAATATGCTTCAAAAAATAAATATCTTACTGAGGAGCAACTTTTAAATCTAAGATTCAACTCTGAGTTTTCGATTGATGCAGCAGCTGCTTATGCAGTTATAAATTTTAAATGGTCAAAATTACCTTATCAAAAATTAATAGAGCCGAGCTCAATAGCTAAATTTGCTTATCTATTACATCATGAAGGAGCTGGAGGTGCGAGGTCATTCATAAATAATAGTTTTTCCCCAGAAAGAGCAAAAATGTTATTGCTTGCACAATTTGGAAATAAGGGTAAACAAAGTGCTTTAGATTATTTGAAAAGATATAACAACGATGCAAGAGTTGCTTATGGAATATGGCTAAGAGCATACATCGATGCACATATTAATATTTATGATTATGTATTGGATAAATCTAAAACTTCTGGAATAAATTTATCTTTAGATGAAACAATTAAAATTTTATTAGGGCAAACTTCTTCACCAACACCAACACCAACACCAACACCAACACCAACACCAACACCAACACCAACACCAACACCAACACCAACACCAACACCAACACCAAGTATCGAAATACAAGAAAATAAAATTGTTGGAGGCAGTGGAATGTGGGTAGATCCTTTAGCAATAAACCAGTTAAGAGTTGCTGGTCTAGCTAATGTAAAAAGTGCTACTTTCGGGAAAGTTAGAAATGGAGGTACTAGAAACCATCAAGGTATAGATTTAGCTGCTGATTCCGGTACAAATATTTTTGCGGTATGTAGTGGAGTTATTGCTATTGCAACAGATAGTGGAAAGGCATATGGGAAAATTATAGTATTAGAAGTAAACATTGATGACTTGCCTGAAAAGCAAAAAACTTATGCATCAAGAAATATTACAAACAGCCATTCAATTTATTTTTTTATGCACATCTATCTACCATAGATGTTGAAAAAGGAGATGTTGTTGATGCTAAGACAATTTTAGGTAAAACGGGTTCTACTGGAAATGCTAGGGGAATGACTACTATATCAAAAGGGGGACATTTGCATTTCGAGGCAAGGAGTTCAGCATTGCTCGGTACAGGCTTGCAAGGAAGATTTGACCCTATTCCTTTTTTTATAACCAAATTGATTTAGGCACTTAAAATATGAAAATACTTAAATCTATAGTAATAATTAGCAGCAGCTTCTTTTCACTATCATGTCACGCAAAAAATATAGATTGGAATGATTATCAGCAAAGTGCTACCCAAATTAAAGAACCAGTTTTATTTCTGGATCAATTTGGTAGATTCTCTCAATTAGATAAAAATTTTAAATTAAGTTTGGTTGATTATGGGGATAAAAACAAAAAATATTCTGGTGGAAACTACATTCTTAAGAGTTATGGCATCGAAGTTTTAAATAATCAAAAAGAATATATTTTATATCAAAGTACTGTGCCTTTGAAATCAACTGTAGATTTAAAAATACTTTATCAAGATAAAAAAATAGTTGCCTTTCGGATAAGGGAATTTAG
>NZ_PQLP01000150.1:0-740 GCF_002918965.1 Acinetobacter sp. ACNIH3
CAGCGCTGGTTGAATGATTTTAAACGGTATTTACAACAGACTGAACCAGAGCAATCTGTCAAAACAAACAATTATTTAATTTACCTGCTAGATCAGTCTGTCAGCTTAAAGAAATTGACAGTTGATGTTCAGAAGGCCAGACGCATTAAAAATGGCTCAATTGCGGGGGAAAGTTATTATACCCAATATGAAAATATCACCAGAAAGCATCTGACTTTACCTGAACAAAAACGACAATTATTTAACCAGATTTATTATTATGCCAAAATAAACAGTGACGAACGCTTTTATCAAAGCAATCTTGATATCTCCAGCATTTTATTGGAGCATTTCAAATCTTTTATTCAAAGTGGCGATGTATACTGGCAAAAAAAGAGCCATACTGCACTTCAATGGTCAGAACAAGGCTATCACATCGAACTGATCTGGCAACAAGGTGTAAACAAACAGACAGAGCATTTAAACATTGAATTGGTCAATGGTGATATTCGACTCGATTTGAAATCAAATCCACATATTCAGATTCTCGCGAGCCATCCACCATGTTATGTGGATATTCAACAGAACACGGTGGGCCAGTTATATGGTGAATATACGGCAAATCTTCTGTACCATTTTTTACAGATGCCTGATCTTCCATCTATGCTCTTGCCAGAGTTTGAGAAACTGACTCATCAATATTCAGACGTGAAAAATCTGCCTCAGCCCGAGTCTATTCAGCATATTGATGTCCTTGAGGG
>NZ_PQLP01000151.1:0-724 GCF_002918965.1 Acinetobacter sp. ACNIH3
GTCGGAGACTTTTTTATTTAAGTTAGGCCACCTGACCTAACGGGTTAATCTTATCATAGTACATTGCTTCAAACTCAAAAGGCGATACATAACCCAGTGCACTGTGTACACGCTTTTTATTGAACCAATCTACCCAGTTTAGTGTCGCAAGTTGTACATCTGCTAAACCTTGCCAATCTGCTTTTAAATATTCAATCACCTCTGTTTTGTATAAGCCATTCACCGTTTCAGCCAGAGCATTATCGTATGAATCACCAGTTGTACCGACTGATGCTCGTAAATTTGCTGCTTCTAAACGATTGGTATAGCGAATAGAAAGATATTGAACGCCTCTATCGGAATGATGAATCACATTCTTTGGCATGCCTCGATCGTGCAAGGCTTGCTCTAATGCATCGAGCACCATATCTGTATTCATCCGTGTCGATACTTTCCATCCAACAATTGCTCGTGAGAACACATCAATAATAAAGGCGGTATAGACCCAGCCTGAATGAGTTTGAATATACGTAAAGTCACTGACCCATAATTGGTCAGGTCGATCAGCACTAAAATTACGTTTCACTAAATCATCTGCTCGTTTTTGGTCATCTCGGCTACGGGTGGTTTGTTTGTTCTTACCTCGCCAAACACCTTGTATACCTAGCTTTTTCATTAATCGAGCAACAGTACAGCGTGCAATAATATAGCCTTCACGTTTCAGTTTTTGCCAGACTTTACGTAC
>NZ_PQLP01000152.1:0-750 GCF_002918965.1 Acinetobacter sp. ACNIH3
GAGCTACTCTTTGTATCTTTCCATGGTTTCGCATTTTTTCTAGGTGGAATCACCGCATGCCCTTGCCGATCTGCAATGACCTGACGGCATTGCTTGGTGTCATAAGCTCCATCGGTATAAACAGAGTCAATCCGCTCATCTTGTGGAATCTGATTAAGTAAATCACCAAGCACCTGTGAATCACTGACATTATTGGTTGTAAGCTGAACTGCTCGTATTTGCAGGGTTTTGGCATCTATACCAATATGTAGTTTACGCCATTGGCGACGATATTCAGGTCCATGTTTCTTGCGCTTCCATTCGACCTCACCTAGAAACTTCATGCCTGTAGAGTCCATGAGTAGATGCAGCCCATCGCTACTTTTTTGGTAGCTGATTGCAATATCAATATGCTTTTGTCTTCTACAAAGCGTGGTGTAATCTGGAGCTATCCAATTTAATCCGCAAAGTTTAATCAGACTTTGCACAAAGCCAGTAACCATACGTAAAGACAGACGGAATAAGGATTTAATCATTAAGCAGCATTGGATGGCTGCGTCGGAGTAGGTTTGATTTCGCCCTTGTTTGCCTTTTGATGGCGCATACCATTGCGTAGCAGGATCAAACCAAATGGCAATATTTCCGCGACTCATGAGTGCTCGGTTATATGCGGGCCAATTGGTTGTGCGGTAGATTTTGTGTGTAGGCTTCTTCATTTGAAAATTATATCGCTGAAAAACCCTTTACAGATCGCTGAAAAACCCTTCGCTA
>NZ_PQLP01000153.1:0-706 GCF_002918965.1 Acinetobacter sp. ACNIH3
CCCCCCCGCACTTACGTTCCGGCGCGCGACTTCGGCTAGCCTCTCCGTCTTACGTCGGCTGACGGAGCCAAGAGAAAAGCCGGCGTTCGGAATCGTCGAGGTCGATGTTGATGGCACTGCCCACGCCGTGCGCGAGGAGGTAGTCGAAGAACGCCCATTCTGCCGCCTGCTCCGCTTCGACCTTATCGGCCGGTCCGATGCTCCGACAATTCTGCTCGTCGCGCCAATGGCGGGTCATTATGCGACCCTGTTACGCGAGACCGTCCGCGACCTGCTGCCAAGCTATTCGGTCGTGGTGACCGACTGGTCCAATGCCCGCGATGTTCCCATCCACGATGGCGGATTCGACTTGGACGACTACATCGATCTACTGATCGGGCATATTCAAAAGCTTGGACCGACCACGCACATCGTTGCTGTCTGCCAGGCAGGCGTACCCGCCGTCGCCGCTACAGCAATCCTAGAATCATCGACCACGAGCGACGTAGTCTTGCCGGCCAGCCTGACAGTCCTCGGTTCCCCGATCGATACGTCCCGCTCTCCCACGGAGGTCAATCGTCTCGCTTCCGAACATGATAGCGACTGGTTCACCGATACGCTTATCACCACGGTTCCGGCCCGCTTTCCAGGTGCCAACCGCGCCGTCTATCCCGGCTACCTTCAACTGACAGCGTTCGTCGCCATGAATCCGCAGAGGCACGAGAAG
>NZ_PQLP01000154.1:0-673 GCF_002918965.1 Acinetobacter sp. ACNIH3
AATAAGATGAAGCTGATTTTCTAGCAGTAATTCATCTGCCATTTTTTGAATACGGGCTTGGCTCTCTGGAGAGCGGCTAGCTAACAATTCTTGCAGAGTCTTAGCCATTAGATTTATCTCCTAGGGTGGTGAGATGAAGTTGGTATTGTTCATCTGCAATATCCAGCATGTCTTTATAAAAACGCTTTTTACCGCCTTTATCAGCAATACATAGAACAATAGCCTGTCGTAAAGGATCAAATGCGAAGAAAGCTCTCAGTGGTTTACCTCGATGTTGAACACGAAGCTCTTTCATGTTGGTAAATTTAGAGTCATAGACGGTATCTACTAAAGGGCGGCCTAAACTTGGTCCTTGCTGCTGTAGAACAACCAGGGCAGCCAGAACCTTCTCTTGTGTTGATTCGTCTTGCTGTTCAAGCCACTGATTAAATAGATCTGTCGTAATGACTGTCCACATACCACAACCAAAATATAGATTATAGTCTATATTTTAAGAGCATTATGCTTGTTTTGCAAATGAGAAATGATAGGCAATAAAAAACCCCGGCATCCTGCCGGGGTTTTTCATATTGGGTTGCCTATTCATTGTAGATTTAGATGAATAAAAGTAAAAAAAATAAATACACTACTGTAACTACGAAAGAAAAGTGTAATAGACGTAACCACAGATGCC
>NZ_PQLP01000155.1:0-651 GCF_002918965.1 Acinetobacter sp. ACNIH3
CCACAAGTGCATCGAGTAAATCATAGCTATTGCCTGCACTGTCCTGAACGGTCGCCCCGATATTGAACCAGTCTTGTTGGCTTTCAGATTCAGTGATGGAAATATTTAAATTTTCAACATATTGCAGGTTAAAGGGGCTGTTTTCCAGATGCTCTATCTGCCAGCCCATCAACTCCATTTGATTGATGGGCATCAGCTGTTTGATCCAGTCTCCATAGAAAGCAAAAACCATAGAATCAAGACGTTGTTTATCCAGTTTTAATTGCTGGTCATAACTAAGATCTTTCACCCACTTCAGTGATTCGACCAATAGCTGTAAACGCTGGATTGACTGTTGTTCCTGAACTAAGTCCCGAAGCTGTCGCACCATTTTGCCATGCTGCTCACCAATAAAACTGTCGCCTGATGTACCTGCTTTTATTCTTCCGCCTGCATAGGAGAATTCAATTTCAGCACAAACAGACTCTTCCCATTTCCAATCAAATTTATCTAAAACACCGAAGCGTAAAATTGGCTGGGGACTACCCTCAAGGACATCAATATGCTGAATAGACTCGGGCTGAGGCAGATTTTTCACGTCTGAATATTGATGAGTCAGTTTCTCAAACTCTGGCAAGAGCATAGATGGAAGATCAGGCATCTGTAAAAAAT
>NZ_PQLP01000156.1:0-651 GCF_002918965.1 Acinetobacter sp. ACNIH3
CCACAAGTGCATCGAGTAAATCATAGCTATTGCCTGCACTGTCCTGAACGGTCGCCCCGATATTGAACCAGTCTTGTTGGCTTTCAGATTCAGTGATGGAAATATTTAAATTTTCAACATATTGCAGCTTAAATGGGCTGTGTTCCAGATGCTCTATCTGCCATCCAATCAATTCAATTTGATTGATGGGCATCAGCTGTTTGATCCAGTCTCCATAGAACGCAAAAACTATAGAATCAAGACGTTGTTTATCCAGTTTTAATTGCTGGTAATAATTAAGATCTTTCACCCACTTCAGTGATTCGACCAATAGCTGTAAACGCTGGATTGACTGTTGTTCCTGAACTAAGTCCCGAAGCTGTCGCACCATTTTGCCATGCTGCTCACCAATAAAACTGTCACCTGATGTACCTGCTTTTATTCGTCCGCCTACATAGGAGAATTCAATTTCGGCACAAACAGACTCTTCCCATTTCCAATCAAATTTATCTAAAACACCGAAGCGTAAAATTGGCTGGGGACTTCCCTCAAGGACATCAATATGCTGAATAGACTCGGGCTGAGGCAGATTTTTCACGTCTGAATATTGATGAGTCAGTTTCTCAAACTCTGGCAAGAGCATAGATGGAAGATCAGGCATCTGTAAAAAAT
>NZ_PQLP01000157.1:0-582 GCF_002918965.1 Acinetobacter sp. ACNIH3
CGCTGTACCGTCAGCGCCTGATCTATCAGCGGGCTGGCATTGATCTGTCCAGATCCACTTTATCTGACTGGATAGGTCGCTGCGGTGTAGAACTGGAACCTCTGGCCAATGCCTTAAAAGAGGTGGTACTACAACAGCAGGTGCTGCATGCAGATGAAACACCGGTCACCATCATGCGGATGGGTGAGAATGAGAAAAAACCGAAGAAAGGTTATGTCTGGGCCTATGCCACTACACAGTACAATCCAGTTCAGGCGGTGATCTATGACTTTCAGGATAGTCGTTCAGGCCAGCATGCTGCAAAGTTCTTGAAAGGCTGGCAGGGCAATCTAGTCTGTGATGATTACAGTGGTTATAAAGCACGCTTTAAATCAGGCCAGGTCATTGAGGTGGGCTGCATGGCCCATGCACGTCGTAAATTCCATGAACTGCATGTGACCGGGAAAAGTCAGGTCGCTGAACAGGCCTTAGTGCTGATTCAGAAACTGTATGCGATAGAAGCAGAACTCAGGAAAAAGACCGATGGTACAGCGGAAGACCGCCGCGAATACCGACAACAGCATAGTCAACCAGTGATGCAAC
>NZ_PQLP01000158.1:0-564 GCF_002918965.1 Acinetobacter sp. ACNIH3
CCCACCATCTGCAAACAGAAAATCAGAGCATTGAATCCTATATGATAAGCTGGGGACTTAGCTTAGTTGGTAGAGCGCCTGCTTTGCACGCAGGAGGTCAGGAGTTCGACTCTCCTAGTCTCCACCAAATTTCAAGACAAGAAAAGCATGCTTTTCCTTGAAATTTAAGCAAGAAGCTACGCTTCGCGCAGTATGTAATCATACAGTGTTGAAGTTGTTTGGTCTTTGAGCGAACGAACTGATAGCTTATAGAGCTTAGTGATTAAGTTGCGTATAATGCGCGGCATTGTTATTAAGCTCTGTGATTTATCACAGTTGACTGTAGTCCGACGAGGGTACAGTGAATCATTAACAGAATATATTTGAGTTGAAATAATTTGTTCAAACTCGTTTTAAGATCGACATTAACAGTGATTTATTACTGAGATATGAAGATTAAGAAATGAGTTCTAGCGATTAAACTGAATCAAGCGTTTTGGTATATGAATCTAATTGAAGCTGTACAGTGCTTAAGTGCACGAAACTCTAACTGTGAGAAAGGCTAGTTTACTAGTTGATCTTGTT
>NZ_PQLP01000016.1:0-64375 GCF_002918965.1 Acinetobacter sp. ACNIH3
CGACCATAGCAAGAGTGAACCACCTGATCCCTTCCCGAACTCAGAAGTGAAACCTCTTAGCGCTGATGGTAGTGTGGGGTTTCCCATGTGAGAGTAAGTCATCGCCAGCTCATTATTCTAAACACCCTCTGCCAAATGGCAGGGGGTGTTTTTTTATGGCCGAGATTTAATCAAAAGCTTGCAAATATTATTTTTATATAAAGCCACAGCAGAAAATCTGCACACTATATAAATTCATAGTGGTTGTTATCTTCTAGGATGAATTCCCTGTAATCGATTTTAGTAGTGTTTTTTAGCTGATGCTTAAGTGCAGTATCGCTATTAAATACTTCGCTACAGTGCCTAGGAGGACGGGTGAAAGGTGAATAACTTTGTTTACCTACCACCATGGTGGTAATAAAACGTTTTGCGAGCTATCGGTAGATAGACTCAAATGCTTTATATGAAGGGTATTGATATCTACGGTGTATATTTCATAAAGGATGAAAGATTTACATATAAATATTATTTTTAGTTATATGCTGTATGTTTACATAGAAATAAAAAACCAGCTCAAAGCTGGTTTTTTATTAGTTGGATAATTTAAGCAAACACTTTCATAACCTGATCTAGAAGTACCCATAGGATCACAATCGCCACTACAGGCTCTGCAATTTTTGCCCAAGTTGGCGCATTGACTACAACCACATCTTCAACTTCATGTTCTAGGGACTGATTGTTTTGGCTGACCATCTGATTAAACTCCTTCATCGTTGCCTCCAATGATAGCTCTTCTTGTGGCATTGGTTTAGAGCCTTTCAGTTCTAACAGATTATTTGTTGTCCAAACCCAATCATCTGCTTGACCAGAAAGATGCTCGATCTGACCATCTAACAGTTCCTGAATACTGTTCAGATTATGATTGCCGGTATCATGTAGCTGTTTAAGCTCTATTAGCTGAAGTTTGAAAATCTCATAAATATTGGCTTCTTGTACTTCACGAGAAAGGGTAGACTGATTAGATTTAAGTGTACTCAGATGACGGGCAATTTCCTGGATATATAGTTCATCAGGATGATTAATTTCATTATAGATCTTATTCGGATTAAGCTTCCATTCACTAACCAGCTTACCTAAAGTCAGCGCACTGATTTCGGCAATGTATGCACGACGTTCCTGCTTTGGATACTGACTTAGAAGCTCAGGCTTTTGAGTTTCTATCTGTTCAACAAAATATTGTACTAAATCAAAAGCCATTCACTTACTCCGTTCTTATTTAATCTAATAACCTGAGGCTTGGTTTTCTCTTTGGTGTTTCAGGTTCTTCTTCAATGTTTGATTTTAAAGCATCTTCTTCAGTTTGTGTATGCTCATATTCATTTGGATCAAAGAATAGTCCCTGACCATTTTCACGTGCATAGATGCCAAGTACCGCAGCCATTGGTACATAAATATCACGTGATACACCACCGAAACGTGCAGAGAATGTAATCGCGTCATTGCTCATATGTAGCGCATGTACGGCGTGTGGTACGATATTTAGAATGATCTGGCCATCTTTAATAAACTGTTCTGGAACCATGGTATTTGGACGCGTAGCATCAACCAATAGGTATGGTGTCATATTGTTATCACAGATCCATTCATAAATCGCACGAGACATATAAGGACGTGTAGGCGTAAGGTTGAATTCCTGTTCAGACATAATGAATACTCGATTAATTTGATAACTGGGCAGCGTAGCGGTTCTTTTCCTGCAACGTCATTGATTTGATAAAAGCAGGACGGCTGAAGATTCGCTGGCAATACAGATAGAATGGGCGGCATTGCTGTTTAGGTAATTCTACACCCATACTGTGCAAACGGATAAACATCGGCGCAAGCATGCAGTCCAAGATACTGAACTGCTCTGACATGAAATAGGGAAAGTGCTGAAATAGTGGCATCAGTGATACCAGAATATCGCGAAGCTGTTTTTGCGCCTGAGCTTTCGCAGCGGGATCTAAAGAATCCGGGTGTTTGAGCATGATATCGGCCAGTTTAAGCCAGTCATGTTCAAAGCGCCATAGATATTGGCGTTGCTCAGCTCGCGGCATCGGTGCATCGGCATAGAGCTTGTTCTGGCGATAGCGATCATCAATATATTCAGAAATAATCTGGCTAATAAATAATTTCAGATCATTTTCAATCAGCATCGGTAGCTGATTATAAGGATTTAGACTGGCCAAGTCCTCATCGTCACTATCGACCAAGATTAAATGATATTTAATTTGTTTTTCGGTAAGAACGTAGCGAATCCAATGGGAACGAAAGTCATCGGCATGGCTATATAAGGTGATTCCTTGAAGTGGCGCGCTTTCGACTGACATAAATCCTGAGCAAATTTTAGTGAGTAGAATAGGATACTAAAAATCAACCTAAAAAGCACGAAGCATAAAAGACCAATTGGCTTTTGACAGGGTAGATTATAAGAAAAAATGAAAGGAGCAGAACAAGATGATCATGAATTTAGGTTTAATCATAGTGTTTGTGATTATAGGTATAGCCAACTATTATCTGACCAAGTCCTTCTGGTGTCATGAAGGGGTATGGGGTAAAGATGTTCATGAACAATAATATATACAATTCTATTCAATGGTAAATTTAAAGCCATAAAAAAACCCTGGAATAAACCAGGGTTTTTTGTCCGATTCGGTAAACGAATTAACGTTTAGAGAATTGAGGACGTTTACGAGCTTTACGTAAACCAAGTTTCTTACGTTCAACTTCACGAGCATCACGAGTAACGAAACCAGCTTGACGAAGAGCAGGTTTAAGAGTTTCGTCAGCAGCGATCAATGCACGAGTAATACCGTGACGGATAGCGCCTGCTTGACCACCGATACCACCACCAGCAACAGTGATGTAAAGGTCGTATTTGTTAGTTGCTTCAAGAAGTTCTAACGGTTGGTTAACAACCATACGAGCAGTCTCACGACCGAAGTATTGTTCTAAAGAACGGTTGTTAATTACGAGTTTACCAGTACCAGCAGATAGGAAAACACGTGCAGTTGCGGTCTTACGGCGACCTGTACCATAGTTTGTAGCCATGTGCTGTATCCCTTAGATGTCCAAAACTTGTGGCTGTTGAGCTGTGTGAGGATGCTCAGTACCAGCGTACACTTTCATTTTCTTGATCATTGCATAACCAAGAGGACCTTTTGGCAACATGCCTTTAACAGCGCGTTGGAAGATCTCTTCTGGTTTGTGTGCAACTAATTTCTCGAAGTTAGTTTCACGGATACCACCAGGGAAACCAGTATGGCGATAGTATTTCTTATCAAGTGATTTTTTACCAGTCACTTGAACTTGCTCAGCATTAATAACAACGATGTAATCGCCAGTGTCAACGTGAGGAGTATAAGAAGTTTTGTGCTTACCGCGTAAACGACGAGCGATTTCCGTCGCAAGACGGCCTAGAGTTTTGCCAGAAGCATCAACAACGTACCAGTCGTGTTGAACTTCAGCTGGCTTAGCGCTGAGAGTTTTCATTAAACCACTACCTATTATAGTTGGTTTGGACGGTGGAATCTGTCCAAACAAAAGGAGACGAGATTCTAAACGAATACGTGAAGAATCACAAATGAAAATTAAAAATTTCAAGCGCTGTATTTTATATAATCTACGAGCATAAGGGAAGAAAAATTAAGCAGAATGCATAAAAATAACTGGCGAGATTTGTAACGCAGATTTCTCTGAGAATCACAACAGTCCAAAACACTGTACAGATCGCTGCACGCAAGCCTGTTTGAAACAGGCTATACTATTGAAGGCCTTAGTGAATAGAGAAGAAGATGCTGCCTTTATATGTCACCAGTGGTGAACCTGCCGGAATTGGTCCTGATATCTGCTTGAGTCTGGCAAATCGGGTTGATGAGCGTCCGATTGTGGTACTTGCGGATCTGGAAATGTTGGGTCAGCGTGCCCAGCAGTTAAATCTGGCAATAGAGCTGATTGAATATAAGGGACAAGAGTCTTCTTCTGAAGAAGGTCAGCTCTATGTAGAGCATGTACCTTTAAAACAACAAGTGATATTGGGTGAGCTCAATAGCCATAACGCTGCTTATGTATTGGAACAGTTACGTCGTTCAGCTGACTATGCCATGACCGGGAAAAGTGTTGGTGTGGCAACAGCACCAGTGCAAAAGTCAGTCATTAATGATGCCGGAATTCATTTCAGTGGGCATACTGAGTATTATCAGGAATTTGCTGGTGTGCCTCGTGTGGTGATGATGCTGGCAACTAAAACCTTACGTGTCGCTTTAGCAACAACGCATCTTCCGTTACGGGCAGTCGCGGATGCAATTACGCCTGAGCGTCTGCATCAAGTCATTAATATTTTAATTCATGATTTACAATCCAAATTTAAAATCGAACAGCCAAAGATTCTGGTCTGTGGTTTAAATCCGCATGCAGGCGAGGGCGGTTATTTGGGGATGGAAGAGATTGAGGTGATTAATCCGGTACTGGAAAGCTATCGTGCTCAAGGCATCAATATGAGCTTGAGCCTACCTGCTGATACCTTATTTACTCCGGAAAATTTAAAAGATGCCGATGCTGTTTTAGCCATGTATCACGATCAGGGCTTACCTGTGTTAAAATCGCAAGGCTTTGGTGAAGCCATCAATATTACTTTGGGCTTACCGTTTATCCGAACTTCTGTCGATCATGGCACAGCACTCTCCCTCGCAGGTACAGGCCTTGCGAAAAGCTCTAGCTTACATGTCGCTGTGGATTTGGCGCTGGATTTAGCGCGTCAGTGATCTCGTCTTTATTACACGTTGGAAATGTCTATGTATCAGATTAATGCCTTAAACCCGAAAGATGAAGGGCATCACACGCGTAAGCGTTTTGGTCAAAACTTCTTACATGACCAACGTGTCATTGCTAAAATTGTCCGTTCAGTCAATCCGCGTGCGGGTGAAAATATTGTTGAAATTGGTCCGGGTCTAGCCGCTTTAACTTCACCTTTAATTGGTGAATGTGATGCTTTAACAGTCATCGAACTTGACCGGGATTTGGCAGCTGGCTTGCCGGGTCGTGTTCCGCATCCTGAGCGTTTAACGATTGTTGAAACAGATGCATTGAAGTACGACTTCACCAATTTATTTGAAGAAGGTCGTCCATTACGTGTAGTGGGTAATCTGCCATATAACATTTCGACACCCTTATTGTTCCATCTTCTGGAATTCGGTGACAAAGTTAAAGACATGCACTTCATGCTGCAAAAAGAAGTGGTGGATCGTATTACCGCTTCACCGAATACTAAAGAATATGGCCGTTTGTCGGTGATGATTCAGTATTACTGCAAACCGACATTCTTGTTTGAAGTGCCACCAGGTTCGTTTAATCCACCACCAAAAGTAACTTCTGCGGTATTCCGTCTAGAACCCTATGACGTAAAACCGATCGTGGCGAAGAATGAAAAAGCCTTGGCACGTCTGGTATCCCACGTATTTACCCAGCGTCGTAAAACTTTGCGTAATAGCTTAAAAGGCATGCTGGTTGAAGATGGTTTTGAAAAGGCAGGTGTAGATCCGATGGCGCGTCCAGAGACCCTGACACTTGCTCAATTTGTGGCTTTATCTGATCAAATGGTAGCTTAAAAAGAATGACTCGCACTGTTCGATACAATTATGTGATTGGTGATGTGCAAGGCTGTTTTGAGGCCTTGAAGGCATTGCTGAAAGAAATCCGCTTTGATCCGGATCAGGATTTTATCTGGTTTGCGGGTGACTTAGTCGCTCGGGGTGAAAACTCGCTGGGCGCGTTGCGCTTCATTAAAAAGTTGGTCGATAATGGTGTCGCTGCAACAGTGCTGGGCAACCATGATTTGACTTTATTGGCTTATGCACGCGGCATTAAGCCGATTAAAGACAAGGACAATGTCCGTGATGTGATTGATGCCATTGACAGTGATGATCTGATTGACTGGCTGCGGAAACAGCCTATGTGTCTGTTCCCGAATGAACAGACAGTGCTCACGCATGCCGGTATTCCTAAACTTTGGGATGTTGCCAAGACTGCTGAGTTAGCTAAAGAAGTAGAAGTAGTCATAGGTCATGATGATTTTGAAGTCATGGATGCGTTCCTGAGCGATATGTTTGGTAAAGAGCCAGCACTCTGGTCAGATGAGTTAGAGGGTCATGAGCGTATACGTTGTATCGTGAATTACCTGACGCGGATGCGTTTAACCGATATAGAAGGACGTTTAGAATACAGTTTTAAAGACTCTCTAAATGATCCAATGCCGGAAGGCTTTCAGCCCTGGTTTGACTTTGAATCCAAAGCGGCCAAAACCCATCAAATTATCTTTGGACATTGGGCTGGATTACAAGGGAAAACCATTACGCCACAGATTCAGAATGTAGATGGCGGGTGTGTTTGGGGAAATCAGCTGATTGCGTATCGATTGGAAGATAAAGAATTATTTAAGGTTGATAATCCGGTCATGTCATCCTCAAGCTAAGCCATAATAAAAAAGCCACATGATGTGGCTTTTTTATTTACAGGGCCTTAATCCAGTCTGATCCAGGTTTGGCTGCGACCTAATGCGGATACTCCCATATAGCCACGTAAGGTCAGACGTTTACCAGTGGCATTCAGGCGAGCTTTGGCATCATAAATTTTTCCGGTCAGCGGATCGATGATCCGACCCTTATCATAGTTATTGGCTTTACCTACTTGTTTTAAGCCGGTAAGTAAGTCCATGCCTAAGATCGGTTGATTGGTATACGGAGCCGGGCAGTTGTTACAGCTTTTTTGTGGGGTATAACCAGGGCGAGGCGTTACTTTAACGATTTTACCTACGTAAGTACCGTTATTTTCTTGACGAATTTCAATAATGGCTTTAGGGGAGCCAGTTTTATCATCAATTTGTTGCCAAGTGCCGGTTAAATCCTGTGCAAAAGCTGACACAGTCATACATGCACCCATTAGCATCATTGCGATTTTAGATTTTTTCATATTAATCATCCCCATGTGGTTTGTTACAGACAGTCACTAGTTATTTTTTGATCAGTCTGCACTAAGAATTCAGTTGTGTTTAAGTCCCATGACCGAAACTTGAGTATGGTCATATAAATTTAAGGGATTACCATCGACAGCGACCTGATTAATCAGGTCATGAATATGTATATCGGATGCTGATTGCAGCGTAGCGTTTCCAGCATGATGTAATGCAGTGAATTTCAATTTATTGAAGGCTTCTGGCTCCAGTATTTCAAATAAGTACTGAGTGGAGGGCAAATGATCAGCACCTTGTTTTATTGGCTTATTACCAAAAAGTGGGTGGGATAACGAGGTGCCTAAATTTCTAGATAAGCCACCTCTATTATACTTCGCCGATTTAATCAGGACCATGGCCGGATCTGTCTTGTCATGCATCTGCTGCCAGCTGCTTATCCAATTCTCTCCACAAGAAATTGGGTTTAAAGCAACACCAGATGTCCTGAAAACACTCATTGTTTTCATTCAATTTCCTTGTATTTCAAAATCAAATATCCATTTGATTTGCTTCACTCTTGCTGTATATGAAGTTTTAATACACAAAGATTAAAAAAATCTATATGTTTATTATTCATACAACCTTATATAAAAAAATGCAAGTTGAATATAGGCAGAGATTCATACTTAAGTCTTAAAGATTATAACAATATTCTTGTTAGTGGAAACGTGATTTTTAACCCATATTGAATTATGTATAGGAAAATGAGAGAGAAATATTTAAAATAACTGACCAAAGAGACAGCGTGTAGCCAAGTTGAAAATAGGGGAATTTAGTAATATTAAAACGCTTGAAAAGATTATAAATATATAAAATTACTAAGTTAAAATCTGTCATTTAGGTCAATTTTATTACTGGTATGAAACTTAAATGAATTTATGAAGTGACTAAATTGTCATTAGAATTTAATAATTCATATTTTTATCTAAATCGATATAAGAATAAAATGACTATATAAAATAGATATAGTCATCCAGAAATGACGATGTGGTCAGATTAAAGATTCTGAAGATATAGAATAAAAGTCGGTAGCCAGAGGGCCGTAAAGACAGCATTCACTGCCATACCAAATGCTGCGTATCGACCTGCAACACTACCACGCTGCCAGGCTTGCGCTGTGCCAATCGCATGAGCGGCAAGGCCCAGTGCAAGACCAGAAGCACGTTCGTCATTGATATGACGCAGAATGAGGGGGGAAAACGCAGCCCCAATGACACCAGACAAAATTACAATCAGAATCACCAGGCTAATTGGTGCATCCAGTAAAGTTGCGATATTAATCGCAATTGGGGTAGTAACTGCACGAGTGGCAAAGGCCATGATATCACCGGCTGCCATATGTAACAGATAAGCGAGTCCCATGGGCAGGGCAACTGCACTGATACTGGCGAAGATCAGAATTCCAATCACACCTTTTAATGGTAGGTCATCATAGCGCATCGCTGCCAGAGGAATTGCCAAGGCCACCGTAACATAGCCTAAAAGACGGTTAAACAAGGGATTGGTGTCTTCCGTATAATGTTCATAAGGAACACCCAGTACAAACAGAATAGCCAGCACGAAGAACATGCCAAAGACAATGACCGGAATTTTAGGAATCACACGGTTACATGGTTTTGCCGCAAGATAGGCCGCCAGCGTGATCAGGAAACCATAGAGTACAGATAACATAATGATCTCCTAAAGCCAGCGCTTGGCCATTTTTGCATAGACCCATAATGGAATGAGCGTACTAACAAACAGAATTAGCAGAAAGGCTGGAATTTTATGTCCCATATGCACCAGCATCATCAATGAGCCGGCGCTGACAGGTAAAAATGCAAAGGCACTTTCTTTCATAATCTTGTTATTGGTATCTACCAGTCGGGCAGGAATTTTGCTCCAGCGACGCCAGCTAAACAGGACGATGAGCAGGCTGATCAAACCAACCAGATTGCCTAACTCAGGGTGCTCTAGCTGGGTCATGATCCATACTGCTGCTTCCCGAAAGACAATAATTAGAAGCAGCGTGCCGATCCATGCTGGCCAATCTATATGCTTAATCCAGTTCATTTTAGAGTCTATTTAATTTGATTTATCGAGTTTTAGTCGATCTTACGCGGTATTTCAAATTCTTCAAGTGGCCGTTGAAACTGAACTGCTTGCTCACCCAAAATATCTTCTAGGGATAGATGTGCCTGCCGGATGATCTGTGCCAGTTTCTGTGGAGCAATACTGACCTGCAAATGCAGCTGACCTTGCTCATCATAATGCTCGGACTGAATCACGTTCAGATCATAAAGTTGATTACGCAGTTTGCCATGTGCAGGCTGTAACTTAAGTTCAAACTTTTGCAGTTCTCCCATCAACGCTTCATGTACCGCCTTACGTAGCAGGTCAATCCCTTCTCCAGTGTGAGCAGACACATACACCCGTTCTGGCTGATTAGGTCTGTGATAGATAATCTTGGCTTCTTCACCGCTTTGATCAATTTTATTATAAACACGAAGTACTGGAACATTAGCCCCAATTTCCTTGAGCACACTTTCTACTGCATCAATCTGTTCCAGAATTTCCGGACTGCTGGAGTCAATCACGTGCAGCAACAGGGTGGCTTCTAAGGTTTCTTCCAAAGTCGCTTTAAAAGATTCTACCAGTGAGTGAGATAGGTTACGCACGAATCCTACCGTATCTGCCAGTACTACAGTGCCAATGCCTTCCCAGTCCAGACGGCGCAAGGTTGGATCTAGAGTGGCAAACAGCTGGTCAGCGGCATAGACATCGCTATCTGCAAGAATATTAAACAGGGTAGATTTACCGGCGTTGGTATAACCAACCAGAGAAATGGTAGGTACAGCAGCTTTCTGACGGGCTACACGACCTTGCATCCGAGTTTGACGGACTTTATCCAGTCGGGCTTTGAGTTGCCCCATCCGTACACGCAGCAAACGTCGGTCAGTTTCTAACAAAGTTTCACCAGGACCACGTAAACCAATCCCCCCTTTCTGGCTATCCAGATTGCCACGACTACGAATCAGGCGAGAAGAAAGATGCTGTAACTGGGCCAGTTCGACCTGTAATTTACCTTCATAAGTACGGGCGCGCAGCGCGAAAATATCCAGAATGAGTTCAGTACGGTCGACCACCCGGCATTTAACAACGCGTTCAAGGTTACGTGCCTGGGCAGGGGTCAGGGTATGATCAAAAATCACCAGATCAGCTTCAAGAGCTTCAACTTTTTCTGCAATTTCCTCAGCCTTGCCGGAGCCGATAAAATATTTAGGATCGGGTCTTAAACGCTGAGCATACATATGCTCAAGAATTTCTGCCCCTGCTGAACTGGCCAACAGGTGAAATTCTTCTGCATCCAGATCTTCCAGCATCTGCACGGTCACACTGACCAGAATGACACGATCTTTGGCACGATGCTGTTCAAAATGTTCCACTCAGTCCACACTCTACTTAAAAACTTTTTTAATAGAATTCATTTTAGTGGAAAAAGACAGGGACAGATAGCATTGCTCTGTGAGTTTTGGGTTAGAGTGCAGCAACAAAAAGTTGAGCAAGGCCGACTAAAACAGCCGCATAGAATGCGGTTGCCACAAAAATGTATTTCAGTGCTTGTGTGGGTTGAAGGGTTTCAACCGTAACCTTTGGATCTTGCTGCATGCTAAAACTCCATAATTTGCTCATTCAATGGAAATATAATAATTCATCGTATAATTGAATAAAAATTGCAAAATTTAATCCGTCTGAACGGTTTTTATAATCAATGCATGTTCAGAATGAACAGTATAGAATAGTAAAGATACGTGAAGATGATGACCTGAATCGACCTGGAAATAGTGATCCTTGTATGCACTCGACTATAAATAATGAAACATCTGAAATTCGTGGTTTAGCAAAATTTTTGCTCTATAGCAGAAAAATGTTTGCCTCTGTCGCAGCAGTGAGTGAAGGGTTCTATCTGGTTTACCGACACGGTTTATACAAGAATCCGAATAACCCACATAACACGCGATATGTGCAGTATTTCTGTCGTCAGTTATGCAAGGTATTTAATATTGAAGTGCAGGTACATGGCACTATTCCACGAGAACCCGCCCTTTGGGTAAGTAATCATGTGTCCTGGCTGGATATTGCAGTACTCGGTTCTAGTGCACGGGTATTTTTCCTGGCTAAAGCCGAGATTGAACAGTGGCCGCTGCTTGGCAAACTGGCGAAGGGCGGGGGAACTTTATTTATCAAGCGTGGGTCGGGAGATTCAGTCCGGATCCGTGAGCAGATTACCGGATTTTTAAAACAGGACATTCCAGTGCTGTTTTTCCCTGAAGCCACCACTTCAGATGGACGTGCAATTAAGAAGGTCCATGGCAGGATTCTGGGGGCGGCGATTGAAGCAAAGCGCCCGGTACAGATTTGCCTGATTTGTTATGTCAATCAGCAGGGGGAGCTAGATACGGTCGCGCCTTTTATTGGTCAGGTCGGTTTCGCTGAGCATGTACGTAAAGTGTTAGAGATGCCAAATGTCACGGCACACTTAATGGCATTACCGGGCATTTCTACAGAAGGTCATACGGTGGATACGCTGACGCCGTTGGTGCAGGAAAAGATGAATGAAGGTCTGAAGTATTTACAGAATAAAGTCCTGAAAACACCCTTGGAAGTTACTGCATCAGTTTCATAGGTAAAATAAACAGAATCATTTTCCAAAAAACTAAAATGAGCGTTTATTGGCGCTCATTTTTTTTATATGTAGCATTCAGTAGTTTGTTGTTTTAACCGGTGTGATCCAGACGTGAACCTAGGGTTTCAAGATGCATCGGGAAAACATTATTTTTACGGTCTTCAAAATAATGACGTAAGGTTCTTTCTACACTCGGGAATGCCAGCTCTGCCCAAGGAATATCCGCTTCGTCAAACAGGCGTGATTCAATGGTTTCTTCACCAGCACCAAATTTGCCTTCCACCAGTTGAGTTTTAAACAGCACATAAATCTGACCGATCCGTGGAATATTGTACATGCAGTACAGCTGTTCGATTTCCACTTCAGCTTCGGCTTCTTCACGGGTTTCACGTGCTGCCCCTTGTTCCATGGTCTCAAACAGCTCCATATAGCCGGCAGGTAAGGTCCACAGGCCATAACGGGGTTCAATCGCGCGTCGGCATAGCAGTACTTTGTCTTCCCAGACCACTAGGGATCCGCAAATAATCTTTGGATTAATATAATGAATAAAACCACAGGAGCTGCAGACATGACGAAGTTTTTGATCACCTAAAGGTATTTTTTCAGTTGTCTTATGTCCACAGGCCGTACAGAAGTTCATATTCATCATCAATGACAAAAAGTAGACTCAGGATAACTGAAAAATTGAAATTTGGCATCAATTCTATCCTCAGGAATCAAAAATCAGCTATGATGAAATCATAATGAGAATGAGGAAGGCGTGGATGGATGAACGCGATTTAACACACAGATTACAGCAACGTTTGCGCTTTTCCAGGCGGATTCAGCCAGCGCATGCTGCCGTGTTAATTGCGATTACGGATGAGTCGAATCCCAAGGTCTTACTCACCCGCCGTTCGGCTTATCTGTCCAATCATGCCGGTGAGGTTTCTTTTCCGGGTGGTAAGCGTGATCCGCAGGACACCAGCAATATCGTCGTAGCGCTACGCGAAGCCTATGAGGAAACCGCACTAAATCCTTTTGATGTGCAGCTCATTGGTGATCTGCCCATGCAAAAGGCACGAAATGGCATGCTGGTAAAACCGATTGTCGGACTGATTCCACCAAAAGTTCAGTTGGTTCCACAGCCCACTGAAATTGACCGGATTTTCTTTGCCTCACTGCGGCATTTACTTGAAGCCAAACCCACACCTTATGAAGTACGCTTTGCCCAGCAGTCTTTATATTTCCCGAGTATGCGCGTGGAAAATGAAGTGGTCTGGGGGCTGACTGCGCGTATGCTGATTTCTTTATTTCAGTATGGCCTCGACTATAAAAAAGACTGGCCATTCTTACTTAATTCACCAGCTTTTAAACGATCAAAATTCTTTCAGGACTGAAGAGGATATTCAGGCATGTTGTACAAATTTCAGGGACATTCTCCAAAAGCGCTGCAACAACCATGGGATGGTTGGGTCGCACCCACAGCGACCGTGATTGGTCAGGTTGAATTGGGCAAACAGGTCAGTATCTGGTTTGGCGCCGTGGTGCGTGGTGATAACAGCAAAATCCATCTTGGGGACTATACCAATGTACAGGAAAATGCCGTACTGCATACTGATGCGGGGATTGAAATGCATATTGGTGATTATGTGACGATTGGTCACCAAGCCATGCTGCATGGCTGTACCATTGGTGATAATAGCCTGATCGGGATTCAGGCTGTAATTCTCAATAATGCCGTGATTGGTAAAAACTGTATCATTGGCGCGAATGCGCTGATTCCGGAAGGCAAAGTGATTCCGGACAATTCTGTGGTGATGGGATCGCCGGGCAAGGTGATAAAAACCCTAGATGAAGATACTGTACAAAAGCTGAAAATGAGCGCACTGCATTATGCCAACCATTTTCAGAAGTTCCAGCAACTGGAACAGGTTGAGCTTTAAGCAACTCTTCTACCTGTATTTATTGACCTGGCGATGGCCAGGTTTTTTTGTATCTGTTTCGGGAAAATCTCGCGTAGCGGATATGAGTGGAGTATCATATCCGCGTTTTTTATATTCTCTGAATTAAGGTTGTGCATGAAAGTGCTGGCATTGGAAACTGCCAATGAGCAGTGTTCCGTTTCTGTGATTGATGACACTCAAGAATTATTTTTCCAACTTGATGCGCGCGCAAAGGCACAAACGCAAACAATTCTCCCAATGATCGAGCAGGCTTTAAAAGATTTAAGCCTAGCGGTTTCTGATTTGACTGCGATTGCATTTAGTCGTGGACCGGGTTCATTTAGCGGTGTACGTATTAATGCCGCGGTAACACAAGCCTTGGCTTGGTCGAATGACCTGCCTGTGGTACCCGTTTCGACCTTACAGGCCTTGGCACAGGCGGCATACCGTTTGCATGGTCTGACGGAAGTGACTGCGGTACTCGATGCACGTATGAATGAAGTTTATATCGCCAGCTATCAGCTGGATGCTCAAGGCATTATGCAGCCAGTAGATGAAGAACAGTTGCTTGGTTATGAACAGGGTAGCGCCACAGTAAAATTTGCTGTAGTCGGCTCAGGCGCTCATCTGGTTCAAACAGAAGCCACTGAATACAAAGATGTCAGTGCGACTGCACAGGATATTGCCACGATAGCGCGTGTGGCAGCAGCATCAGAAAACTGGGTCAGTGCTGAATTGGCACTGCCGGTCTATTTACGCGATAACGCATGGAAAAAAATTCCAGAACAAGGCAAAGCATAATTAATCAGGATTAAGCATGGATCTATTACTGCTGCTGAAAGCGGCAATCATGGGTATTGTTGAAGGTATTACAGAGTTCTTACCAATTTCCAGTACAGGGCATTTGATTCTGGCTTCAGAATTAATGAATTTCTGGACCAAGGAAAAGAGTGATGTTTTCGTGATTGCCATTCAGATGGGGGCGATCGCAGCAGTAATTTATGAATACTGGACACGTCTGTCGGGAGCCGCCACCGGGATTGTCAGTGGTGAACCACAAGGACGCCGTCTCGGTATTGGTCTGATTTTGGCTTCGATTCCAATCATACTTATCGGGCTGACTTTTGGTCAGACTGTAAAAGAATTGTTATTCAACAATATTGCAATTGCGATTGGCTTGATTGTCGGTGGTCTGATCATTATCTGGATTGAAAAGAATCCACCTCAAGTCCGTGCCCAAGAAGTTGAAGACCTGACCATTAAAGATGCTATCTGGATTGGTCTGATTCAGGTGTTATCGCTGATTCCAGGTACTTCACGTTCTGGTGCTACCATTATCGGGGCGATGTTCCTGGGAGTATCACGTAAGGCAGCGACTGAGTTTTCCTTCTTTCTGGGTATCCCGGTAATTGTCGGTGCAGGCCTGTTAGACTTATACCAGAGCTATGACGTGTTTAGTGGGACTCAGGACTGGGTGGTACTTACTGTTGGTCTTTTAGTCTCCTTTATTTCAGCATTGTTATTGATCCGTGCGTTAGTCGCTTATGTCGCGAAGCGTGATTTCATGATTTTTGCCTGGTACCGTATTGTATCGGGACTGCTCATTTTATTGTTTGCATACACAGGCTGGACATTATGGTAAGCGAGATTCGCTTATACACTGAAACTGCATATATCGAGAAAGCACAGCACTTTGAGGCTGTGCTTTCTTCTCGTGGTGTACAGGTTCAGATTGAGACCGTAGAAAAACTCAATGCGCGTTTCTTTCGCCTGACTCCCGAACTGGCACTGTGTGTTGATGCGGACGGTTTATGGCTATCTGCCAATGGCATGAAAATGCAACCGGACTGGAAAGCGGAAGTGGGGCGTTTAAAACGTGCTTCACTGAAGTCGGAAATGATTGCACGTGCTTGCAACCTGGGTGAAAAGCCGACCCTAATTGATGCGACTGCCGGTCTTGGTCATGACAGCCTGTTGATGGCACATCTTGGTGCGCATGTCACTCTGGTCGAACGTCATCCGATTCTGTTTACCTTGCTGGAAGATACCCATACGCGTGCGCAGAATGATGCTTTCCTGAATCCGGTTGTATCGCGTATTCATCTGGTCTTCTCTGATTCTGCTGACTATTTAATCCAGCAGGCAGCAGAAAGCGCCATGGTGGATGTCGTTTATCTGGATCCGATGTTCCCGCAGCGTGACCAGAATCAGCAGGCACCCAAGAAACAGGCACAGGTGAAAAAACAGATGCAGCTATTGCATATGCTTTTGCCTGAAGATGGTGAAATGGACCTTGGCGATAACCTGCTGGAACTGGCACAGAAAATTGCTAAACGGGTGGTGGTGAAGCGTCCGCGTCTTGCCGTTTTTCTGGCTGATAAAGCACCCGATCATCAATGGCAAGGGGATGCTTGTCGCTTTGATGCGTATTTTCAGCATGATCTTGTAGCTGAATAAGATAATTGCTTCAAAATTCGCCAAGGATTTGTTATATAGTTAAAAATAGCATTGATAAAAGTCCTATCAAGCATAAACTTATTCTGCGAATTAGCGAGCCACTTGATCTCCCCGAAATCCTATGATCGACTTCAAACCATCCATTAATTTTTGGCACGATTTTAAGAGCAATCAAATTGCCGGAATATGGTTGTTTCTGGGGTCGAGGCGTTCCCTGCAAATGGTACGTCCCTCCATTCTTCAACTGGTGTTCTGGGGCATTCTGGGCGGTTGTGCCAACACCCTGTTCAGTTGGCTCAGTTCAGGCCGGATTGGGGAATTTAACTCCCAAGGTCTGGTTAGCTACGCACTCTGGCCTTTTATTGCCCTGATTGTTGGGATTTTTCTGTCACAGCGGATCAATAATCCGCGTTTGATGCTGGTGCCGGCCCTGCTTTGGCTGGTACTGGATACGCACATTATGCTGTTCCAGTGTCTGATTCAGTATCTGGGCGATCTCGACTATCTGCCGTACATCCTGTATGACTATATCCCGACCTTATTTGTGATGCTGTTTGTCTGGCAAAGTCTGGCTGTGGTCTGGGTATTTTCACGTGAGCTGAAATGGCCGTGGTGGGAACGGGCACTGATTATGCTGGCAACCCTGTTTACCTTGGTCGTTTGGCAGATTTCTGTCAAAGATCAGCCGATCTGGAAAGTGGAAGAAGTCCCGCCAAGCTTTGCTGAAGATGCCTTCTATGCACAACCTAATTTACTAAACAAAGCGTTGGATTCTATTGAATATGGCGAGTTTGCGCAATCACACTGGTATTTTGTGGGTGTGGCAGGTGCCAGCTATCAAGATGTATTCTATTCAGAGATCGAACGGATTAAGGAACAGTTTGATACCCGCTTTGGAACCTTTGGTCGTTCGATTGCCTTGGTAAATCACCCAGCAGCTCGTACCGAGATGCCAATTGCTTCCAAAACCAGTATGGAACTGGCTTTACGCCGTATTGGCCAGCAGATGAATCGCGAAAGTGATGTGCTCTTCCTGTACATGACTTCGCATGGTTTGCCAAACGTATTTGAAATGGAAAATGCACCGCTAGATCTGGCGCAGGTCGATCCAAAGTGGTTGCGTGACACGCTGGATGCATCCGGCATCCGCTGGCGAGTCATTGTGATTTCTGCCTGTTATTCCGGCAGTTTTGTTTCTGCACTGCAAAATGAAAATACCTTGATCATCACCGCTTCAGCAGCAGATCGCCAGTCCTTTGGCTGCTCGAATGAAGCCGACTATACCTACTTTGGCCGTGCCTTCTTTGATGAAGCCATGCGTGAGCAGGACAGCTTAAAGGAAGCTTTTACACAAGCCAGCCAGACGGTAGCGAAGTGGGAAAGTGCACAAGGTTTTGAACCTTCTGAGCCACAGTGGGTCATCGGTAAGAATATGGAGTTGATGTTACCTCAGCTTGAACAACGTCTTTTCCCGCCAGCGACAACAACTTCAGCTTCCCAGTCAGTCGCTTTGGCGCCCTAAACCGATCAATGACTTTAGAAAATAGAAAAGGAATCATGATGGAACTGCTACAGAATAATAGAAGTTTTGAAGGTGAACAGCGAATCTATCGCTTTGATTCTAAAGTGTTAAAAAATTCAGCGCGCTTTGGTATATTTCTGCCGCCGCAAGCCTTGGCAGGACAAAGCTGTCCAGCATTATTTTATTTGGCAGGTCTGACCTGTACTGAAGAAACCTTTGCGATTAAAGCGCATGCGCAGCGTCTGGCAGCACAGCTGGGCCTGATTCTGATTACACCAGATACCTCGCCACGTGGTGAAGGGGTAGCTGAAGGGGATAACTGGGACATCGGACAGGGTGCCGGTTTCTATATCAATGCAACGCAGTCTCCTTGGGCTGAACACTTCCAGATGGAAAGCTTCCTCATGAATGAGCTTTATCCATTAGTGAATGAAGAATTTGAAATTCAGCCAGGCAAAATCGGTATCTTTGGACATTCGATGGGGGGGCATGGCGCATTAACCTTGGCATTTAAATATCCAGAAAAATTTGTCTCTGTTTCTGCCTTCGCTCCGATCTGTGCACCAAGCCAATGCCCTTGGGGTGAAAAGGCCTTTAGCAATTATTTAGGTGAAGATCGTGCAGAATGGGCCAAACATGATGCGACTGAACTGGTCAAAGCCAAAGGTGCACTTTATCCGGATATCCTGATTGACCAAGGCTTTAATGATCAGTTCTATAACCAGCTGAATCCTGCCTTATTCCAGCAAGCTTGTGATGCCGCGGGACAAAAGCTTACCTTACGTGAACATCAGGGCTATGATCATGGTTATTACTTTATCCAAAGCTTTGTTGATGACCATCTACAGTTCCATGCGGTACAGCTCGAAAACTGATTTTTAGCTATAACCCAAAGCAAATGACTCATGGCGTGGATGCAAATATACTGGCATCCATGTCTGGTCATGCGTTATGCTTGCAAAGATTTATACAATAAAAACAAGGCAGTTTATGCAAAATACCAGTGATATAGACGCATCTACAATTCCTCCAGTCATTCCACCATTTCCACCTGATATTCCAGCCACGTCGGAAGTAAGACCTGTACGGGTAGGCGGATTGCAGCATTTTCGTTTTCATGGGACTGCCAGTGAATATTTCGGTATCTGGATTGTGAATATCCTGCTGACAATCGTCACTTTAGGATTGTATTCACCTTGGGCCAAGGTACGCCGTTTACGTTATTTTTATGGTAATACTGAATTTGTACAACGCCGTTTCGACTTTACCGGGGTGCCAGTCAAAATTTTGATGGGGCGTCTGATTGCGCTGGGACTATATTTTGCGATTTCGATTGCTTCAAACCTGTCTACTACAGCGACACTGGTCGGGTTGCTGATTCTTTATCTGGCAGTGCCCTGGCTGATTCGGGCGACACTACGATTTAATGCCCGCAACAGTAAATTTGGCAATGCCCGGTTTTATTTTGGCGGCACCAATAAGGAAGCTTACTGGACCTTTATCAAAGCCATTCTGATTTATATCCTGACCCTAGGGATCTTTTTCCCGGTATTGGTCTGGCTATATAAACGTTATTGCTTTGATCATCTCTATGCAGGCCAGTTGAACTTCAGGCTGAATGCCACATGGGGCGATTACATGAAGGCCATGTATGTCCCGCTGTTTATTTTCATGGGTTTTCTGGTTGCGGTGATGATCTTTGGCATAGGTTCCAGTTTTGCCAATCTTGGCAATCCTGGAGTTTTAAGCTCGCTAATCGGCTGGATTGTGGCGATTTATCTCTTTGGTTTTTTTATTATTTTCCCCCTGATGCAGGCCCGGATTTTTATTACCACTTGGAACAATACCTCTATCAGTCGTAGCCAGTTCAAGACCGAGTGTACCCAATGGCACTATACCTGGATTTTGGTGACTAACTGGATTGCACGTATTCTGAGTTTAGGTTTGCTTACACCATGGGCAGCGATTCGTCTATATCGCTATCAGGTGGAATCATTAACCCTGAATTTACATAATGATCCGGACATGATGATGAACAGAGCACAGCAGGATCACAGTGCGCTGGCAGAAGAGATCAGTGACATCTTCGATATTGATGTGTCGTTATAACAGGAGAAAAGTATGTCTGCTCAGGTCACTGACGTCATTTTCTATGATGGTATTATCTCAAAACCGCAACCGGCGCAGGTGTCCCGGATTGATGATCAGTCGGTACTGATTCGTTATGGCGAAGCTTATGCACAGCAGCGGCGTTATCTGTATGCAGACATGCAGCTGATTGGAGCACTTGGAAAAATTCAGCCAGTGATTGAACTCAAAGATGATGCCCGCCTGGAGTTTTCTTCTGAGCTGCCAGAATGGTTTAATTTACAGCGTAAGGGATTACAGCACTCGATCTGGAAACTGGAACGCACCCCGGCTTTAATTCTGTTTAGTGTGGCATTTGTACTGGCACTGGGTTTTGCGACAATTAAATGGGGCATTCCAGCAGCTTCCTATCATGTGGCTCATCATCTGCCTGCCAACACTTTGACGCGTATGGGCGATGAAGCAGAAAGCTATGTCTTGAAGATGACTGAAGATACTAAATTGCCTAAGGCACGTCAGCAGAAGATTGTTACGCAATATCAGCAACTGGTTGCAGGAGATCAGCCGGCGAAAGTGGTGTTCCGTCAAGGCGGAGCAATCGGTGCCAATGCACTGGCGATTCCAAACAATACCATTATCCTGACTGATGAACTGGTCGCACTGGCTCAGGATGATCGGGAAATTATGGGGGTGTTGGCACATGAACAGGGCCATCTGGTACAGCGGCATAGCCTGCAACAGGCACTTTCCAGTTTAGGGTTTAGCGTAATTTTAATCATGATTACCGGTGATGGTTCAGACCTGCTGACCAATTTACCGGTGGCCATAGTCGGTGCCAGCTATTCGCGTAATTTTGAGGCTGAAGCAGATGACTATGCTTTAAATGCGATGCAGGCCCAGCATATTCCCACCATTCATTTTGCCAACTTCCTAGAACGCTTGGCTAAAGACAGTGGGGAAGATAAGGAGGCCGAAAGCTCAGTATGGGATTTCTTTAGTAGCCATCCTGCAACACAAGAGCGGACTAAGGCGGTAAAAGCATTTGAGGCAGAACATACACTACGACAGCCCTGAGGCTTAGAGTTGCTGAATTTGCCATTCTGCCTGTAAAGGCTCCTGACCCATCCGTTCGAGATGCTCAATGACCACCTGCTGTAGTCGCGGCAGGTCGACATCTTCCTGCTGTGCTCGAATCTGTACCCGTAAATGCTGATCCATAGGTATCATTTCCACCATCGCATTTGGCATGTGAATTTGAATATTCTGTTCAGTCGAGGCCACTTCAAATTTGTGTTGCCAATGTTTCATTAACCGTAAGGCAATACGTTGAGCTTGTAAGGTCGGAATATCAGTATAACTTTCTTGCATAGTTTGAATGATCTTGTTGAGAGGTATTCATCATAGGCGGGAGCATCCATAACCGGCAAGTCTTGTCCTATAACAATTTGTTAAGCGGATGCGATTATTGCGGCGAACAGACGCAGGCGCAAATACAATTTGTTATAATGCGGTATTCATCTCATATTCAGCCAGGTTCTTCCATGTCCAAGCCGTATTTAATTGCACCTTCTATTTTGTCTGCTGACTTTGCCCGCTTAGGTGAAGAAGTTGAAAATGTACTGGCAGCAGGTGCTGATGTTGTTCATTTTGATGTCATGGACAACCACTATGTGCCGAACCTGACTTTTGGGGCAGGTGTGTGTAAGGCATTAAAAAAATATGGCATTAAGGCACCGATTGATGTGCATCTGATGGTCAAACCGGTCGATCGCATGATTGGTGATTTCCTTGAAGCCGGTGCGGACATTATTACTTTTCATCCGGAAGCTTCTGATCACGTTGACCGTTCTTTGCAGCTGATTAAATCTGGCGGTGCTCAGGCAGGTCTGGTATTTAATCCGGCAACACCTTTGCATTACCTTGATTATGTACTGGATAAAGTGGATCAGATCCTGTTGATGAGTGTAAACCCGGGCTTTGGTGGTCAGAAATTCATTCCGATGACTTTGGATAAATTACGTCAGGCACGCAAGATCATTGATGCTTCTGGTCGTGATATCCGTCTAGAAGTAGATGGTGGTGTAGGACCAGCCAATATCCGCGAAATTGCAGAAGCAGGTGCGGATATGTTTGTGGCAGGTTCAGCGATCTTCGGTAAACCGGATTATAAAGCTGTGATTGATGAAATGCGTGCAGAACTGGCGAAAGTAGGACAAGTCACTGTCTGATCGGAATTTTATGTTATTCACAGCAATCTGTGGATAACTTTATGGATAAGTATATGGATATCTATGTGGGTAACCCTATGGATATCCAGCATAAATTGTAATCAATTGTAGCTTGGTTGTTTAAGCATTATACAAAATATGTATAAAAAGAACTCAATTTGGGTTCTTTTTCTATTTTGAAAGACTTACAAATTCTGGTGTTTTATTCACCTATGCTTACAAATCAAGCTTTATAAAAAGTGATCAACTTATTTTAAATTCGTGTTTCATTGTGTAACTTCTCCGAACAATTTTAAATTTAATTCATGTGCATAACTTAATTATTTGATGTGGATAAGCTTCTTGTTTTGGAGCAGTGCTGAGCACCTTGTTGTCATTTTTAAAGCAAATGAGAACTCTGTTTTGTTCTCAACTGTATCTCTAAAGTAGCGAGTTTTTTAAGGGCTGTCTTGGGTGCTTGAGTTAAGCTGAGTTAAGTTACATCTCATACGGTCAATTTTTGTAATCTGCACTATATTTTTGCAAGTAATTTTATACAATCTCACAGTTTTAGGAGGAACGACCTCCCTTGATGTAAAATATTGCTTTTACTCAGGAAAAATCGTCAGGACGGCCTGATTTCTTAATTCATGAAGGAGGGCATATGGCCTGGTTTTTACTCATACTGGCAGGTCTTTTAGAGGTAGTGTGGGCCTACTCAATGAAGCTATCGGAAGGCTTCAGCAAACTGCCCCCCAGCATTATTACTATCTTTTTCATGTTTCTAAGTTTTGCACTGCTGGCTTACGCTATGCGTACGCTACCTTTAGGCACCGCCTATACCATCTGGACCGGAATTGGTGCAGTTGGTTCTTTCCTGATTGGGATTTTTATTTTGGGAGAACCTGCGACTGCCATGCGCATGCTAGCAGCTGTCTTGATTATTTCCGGTCTGGTTTTGATGAAACTCTCATCTTCTTAAAGTTTATAGGGTGTACCCTAATGTAAATGTTTCAGTATTTATTTATATCAGCCTTATATTGATCATTGCGTTAAAATAATCTTTCTATGGCAATCCAACAGGGTGAAGACATGAACTTAAGCTATATCTATATGGATTCACCTGTAGGGCAATTGCGATTGGTCGCCAGTACTGAGGCACTGGTTGCGGTGCTCTGGGATTGTGAAACGCCGAACCGGGTCAAGCTGGCAACTTTAATGGAAGATCCTGAGCATCCTGTTCTGATTGCGACTAAAGTACAGTTGGAACAATATTTTGCTGGTCAACGTAGCTGTTTTGATGTGCCACTCGATTTTGCTGGTACACCATTTCAGAAAAGTGTCTGGCAGGCCTTGCTGAATATTCCTTATGGAGAAACTCGAACCTATCGTGATATTGCCCTGGAAATTGGCAATCCGAAAGCGGTTCGTGCCGTGGGGGCTGCCAACGGTCGCAATCCGATTTCGATTATTGCTCCATGCCATCGTGTGATTGGTAGGAATGGCGCTTTGGTGGGTTTTGCAGGTGGACTGGACCGCAAGGAAATCCTGTTAAATATTGAACGAAATAAGTAAGATATATTCTATCCTAATAAAAATCTGACCCGACAAAATGAATCCATTTTTTGCTCCAGTGATTGAAAATTTCTGGTGGCTGTTTCTTTTATTTTCCTTAGCAGCTTTATTCAAGCTATTTAAACCATATCTCAAAGGGAAATTCGGTGAGTTTGCCGTTGTTGTGCATGCTAAACGCTATCTTAAACAGCCGCATTATATTTTGATGAATGACCTGACCTTTGAGGATGGGCAAGGGGCTACTACCCAGATTGATCATCTACTGTTAAGCCCATTTGGGCTATTTGTGATTGAAACCAAAAATTATAAAGGCTGGATTTTTGGTAGTGAACGTCAAAAAATGTGGACTCAAAAACTTTATAAACAGAGTTATAAATTCCAGAATCCGCTGCATCAGAACTATAAACACGTCAAAGTGCTGGAACAGGTTCTGACAGACGTTTTAAGTCCAGAACATATCCATTCACTGGTGGTGTTTATGCCAGAAGCTGAGTTTAAGACCGCGATGCCAGCAAATGTTTTTCGTAATGCCAGCTGGACGGATTACGTGAAAAGCTTTCAGGAGCCGGTAATTTCTGAAACCAAACTCAATCGGATTCAGCTGCATCTGGAGAAGGCTATGCTGGAGAAATCCAGACAGACCAATCGTCAACATATAGAGGGCTTAAAGCAGCGTAAGCAAGTTAAATAAAAAATCCCTGAAAAGTTCAGGGATTTTTAGCTGAATGCTGAGCAGCTTTGAGCTTTTCAGTAATTTCTTCCAGCGGTTTTACCCGTTTTACTTCATCCCACAGCGACTTCGCTTCAGGATAATGCTTAGACATCATGCCGAGCCACTGCTTATAACGACCGACCATATTCATTTCTTTTTTATAGGAACCATTCAGAAAACGAATTTGCAGGCCAAGCAGTTCGTTCCAGCTAATGAGTGGATCATCACTATTTTTACGGATACATTGAGTCAAATCAGGCGTCGTTACTGCACCGCGTCCAATCATCAGATCTTCACAACCAGATTCCAGCTGACATTGCTTGGCATCGGTATTTGTCCAGATTTCACCATTGGCAATGACATTAATCTTTAAAGCTTCACGGATCGGTTGCAGCTGGTCCCAGAATGCAGGTGGGGTATAGCCATCCGCTTTAGTCCGCGCATGCACTGTTACCCAGGCAGCACCAGCATCTTCAATGGCATGGGCATTTTCCAGCATAAAGTTACGGTCCATATAGCCAAGCCGCATTTTTGCGGATACCGGAATATGTGCAGGAACCGCATCACGCACAGCTTTCACCAGCTCATACACGACTTCAGGTTCATCCAGCAGTACTGAACCACCACGATGACGGTTGACGGTTTTAGCCGGACAGCCAAAATTCATATCAATTGCGGGTGCACCCATAGCAGCAACTTTGACTGCATTGGCTGCCAGCATTTCCGGATTATTCCCCAAGAACTGTACATGTACCGGTGTACCGGCTGCAGTTTTACCTTCATTTAGGAGTTCAGGGCAATAATTATGGTAAACATGGTCCGGCAGCAGCGAATCTGTGACACGAATAAACTCGGTCACACACCAGTCAAAGCTTCCGACGGATGTCAGTACATCGCGCATAATCGGGTCCGTTAAGCCTTCCATGGGTGCAAGAACAAGTTTCAACGTGTTCACCTGTGAATTTGAAAAACGGTGTTATACGGCTTTTTCGCCTGAATGTCCAGGCAGTTTAAATTTCATGCTTATAAAGGAAGGAAGCGTAAAAATGAATTTAGTACATATCAACAGATCAGCTGTCTTCAGCACAACAAAATAATAGAGTTTTAAATATTGATGGCTATATTGAAAAGAACAATAAATCTTCAGGATAGCAGTATGGAACAGCCTCATTTCAAGGATTATTTCTCCAAGCAGTCACAGGACTACGCCTTGTTTCGCCCACATTATCCAGACATGTTGGGCAAGATATTGTCAGAGCTGTCACCTGATATACAACTGGCTCTAGACGTTGGTTGTGGCTCAGGGCAGTTTTCAGAGGTCTTGGCAAATTACTTCGATCAGGTGATTGCGATTGATGGCAGTGCTGAACAGCTTGCCCAAGCCAAGCCTCATTCAAAAATACAATATCTTCAAGCTAGAGCAGAAGATATTCCTCTGGCTGACCAGAGTGTTGATCTGATTTCGGTAGCGCAAACTGCACATTGGCTGGACCTGGATAAGTTTTATGCAGAAGTACAACGTATTTCGAAACCAAATGCCATTCTGGCTTTGATTACTTATGGTGTTTTTAATGTTGATGAGGAGCATTTGAATCATTATTTCAGGCATTTTTATGAAGTGACACTTGCTTCATACTGGCCGCCAGAACGTCATCATGTAGATGAAGGTTATCAGAATCTGATATTCCCATTTGAAGAAATTTCAATTTCGCCCCCTGTGCTGCAAGTTGAATGGAACTTTTACCAGCTGATTGGTTATATGAGTACATGGTCAGCTGTTAAAGCAGCCACCAAAGCTTTAGGACATAATCCACTCAATATACTGGCAGATACCATGTTATCCGAATGGGAAGATCCGGAATTGCCCAGAGTCATCCGCTGGCCCTTGTCGGTACGGGTAGGCAGAGTAAATCCAGATTAAGTTTTGGCAAATAAAAAGCCCAGTAGTTGGGCTTATGAAAATATTAATTTTAAAAAAATCTTAAACTTACTTATTCAACAACATTTCCAGCACAAACTTGGAACCGATAAAACCTACAGCCAGCAAACCAAAACCGATTAAAGTAAAACGAACAGCCTTTTGTCCACGCCAGCCAAATTTCCAGTGACCAATCAGTAAAGCGCCATAGACCAGCCAGGAAATAATACTAAATGCTGTTTTATGTGCAAGGTGTTGGGCGAAGAAATCATCAATGGTAAAGAAGCCGAAACCTAAGGCAATGGTCAGTAAGACAAAACCGGTCATCAGCATATCAAACAGCAATGACTCCATATCCTGATAAGATGGTAGCAGATTGACCCAGACCCGACGTTTCTGTTTTTTCTTGAGTTCACGGTCCTGAAAACGCAGAATCACCGCCTGAATGGTGGCCATCAGCAGTACCGCATAGGCAGATAATGACAGGATGATATGAATATCAAGACCAAGCGAGTTCTGCACAATGATTTTGGCTTGTGGGGTAAAAGCAAAGCCTAAAATCAGGCCAGTCGCTGCAACCGGAATACCAATCAGATTCAATGGCAGAATAGGGCGATAGGTACTATAAGCCAGACTCAGTAAAAGCATTAGTCCTGAAGTAAACGAAACCAGAACAAAGACATCGTAATTTATCCCCATCGGGGTGTGCATGTCACCATAAAGAACCATGCCATGTAACACCAGACCAAGAGCGGCTGTGATACCGACAAACCACTGATTTGGAATACGTTTCGACATTAAATGAACAAACAAATACCAGAAAGATGCGGTATAGGCGACTAATGCCAAAATTGTATAAACCAGAGGGAGGCTAACCATGTCTAACCTTTTTAAGGGTGATGAATATTCATTTATATAAATTCGATGCGAACTACAGTATCCTATAGCATTCTATGCATAAATTTTCTATTTTAAGAAACAATTTTTTGCTCACGGCTATTTTAAGCGGATTTTGCAATGTTTGATACCTTAACAGAACGACTCACGCAGAGTTTAAGAAATGTTACTGGCTCAGGGCAGCTAACCGAAGACAATATTAAAGATACGTTACGTGAAGTACGTATGGCACTTCTTGAAGCCGACGTTGCGTTACCTGTAACTCGTGAATTTATCGCGAAAGTTAAGGAAGAAGCATTGGGCCAGGAAGTGATGACTCAGTTATCTCCAGGCCAGGCCTTCGTCAAGATTGTCTATGACGAACTAACCAAGATGATGGGCGCGGCGAACGAAAGCCTCGACCTGGCAGCAAAACCACCTGTGGTTGTGCTACTTGCTGGTTTGCAGGGTGCGGGTAAAACCACGACTGCTGCAAAACTTGCACGTTTCTTACAAGAACGTCAAAAGAAAAAAGTCGCGATGGTGTCTGCCGACGTATACCGTCCAGCAGCAATCAAGCAGCTACAAACGGTTGCGGGTGAAGTAGGTGCGATTTTCTTTGAATCGAATGCCAATGAACGTCCAATTGATATTGCTAACCGTGCCATCGAACAGGCAAAAATCCAGTTTGCTGATGTCCTGATTGTCGATACCGCAGGCCGTCTGCATGTCGATGATGACATGATGGACGAGATCAAAGAGTTGCACGCTGCGATTAGCCCAACTGAAACCCTGTTCGTGGTCGATGCCATGACTGGTCAGGATGCGGCAAATACTGCAAAAGCCTTCAACGATGCTCTACCTTTGACCGGTGTAATCCTGACCAAGACTGATGGTGATGCTCGGGGTGGTGCAGCACTTTCTGTTCGTGCTATTACTGGCAAGCCAATCAAGTTCCTGGGGATGGGTGAAAAGCTGGATGCGCTTGAGCCATTCCATCCGGAACGTGTGGCACAGCGTATTCTTGGCATGGGTGACGTGCTTTCTCTGGTCGAAGAAGTTGAACGCAAAATCGACAAAGAAAAAGCCGAGAAAATGGCGAAAAAACTGCAGAAAGGCGGCAGCTTCAACTTTGAAGATATGCTGATGCAGTTTGAGCAAATGAACAAGATGGGTGGCATGATGGGCTTCCTGGATAAACTTCCAGGGATGAGCAGTGCTGGCCTTCAGGATGCAATTGCTCAAGCCAACCCTGAAAAACAAATCAAGAAAATGGAAGCGATTATCCAGTCTATGACTGTTAAAGAGCGTCGTAACCCTGACTTGATGAACCCAAGCCGTAAGAAGCGTATTGCAGCAGGCTGTGGTATGGATGTTGCTGAAGTGAATAAACTGATCAAGCAGCATGCCCAGATGGCGAAAATGATGAAGAAATTTGCCAATCCATCAGGTATGGCAAAAATGATGAAGTCACTCGGCGGCTTGCAGAAACAGTTTGGCGGCGGTGGTGGCATGGGTCCACTGTTCGGCGGCAACGACAAGAAATAAGTTCTTTGTTTAAAAAAAGGCGCTTCATGCGCCTTTTTTGCTTTTTAAGATATACAGTTTAATCAAAGCATACATTTACTTACCCAATCCTGTCGTTAGCTGAGGCAGACTCTTTAAAAAATGCAAACACAGGAGTAATAAAATGACGCAAGTGATTGTGGTACACGGCTATACGGCTGGTCCAGATGAAAACTGGTATCCCTGGATTCAGCAGAAAGCCAAGGAAGAACATGTGAGTCTAAAAGTTTTACGACTTGATCCCTCTACCACACCTCGGCTGGAAACCTGGCAAAAGCAGATGCAGGAGCAGATAGAAAGCGTCGATGAGAACAGTATCTTTATCGCTCACAGCTTAGGCACTATTGCGGCTTTGCATTATTTATCTCATAAATTGAAACAGCAGAAAATCAAGCAACTCGTACTCATTGCTGGTTTTAATGGGCGACTCGGACGTCTGGAAGAAGTGAATCCATTTATTGATGCTGCCCAAATTGACTTTGATTTATTGAAGCAGCAGATTCAGGAACGAGTGGTCATCTACTCTGAAGGTGATGATCGGGTAGCACCAAAATTTAGTCTGGAGCAGGCAGAAAGTCTGGATGCACAAGTGATTAAGGCGCAGCATTTTGGTCATTTTATTGACTCGCAAGGCTGCACTGAACTGCCTGAAGTCTGGCAAAGTATTGAACCAAATCTTATACGCCAATAAGCGTTTCGAGGCTGAAAGACTAAACTTTACAAAATGGGTGCTAGTGGTCTGGAAATTTGCTTGAAAGCTTTGTAAAACATGTTAAAACAATGAGCCGGTAGCATCATTATTTTAACAATTAGTATAAGTATACAGCTATGACAAATAAATCAGGAAACGTTTATATCATTCATGACTATCAGTCGACCTCTAATGACCATTGGTATCCGTGGTTAAGTCGACAGGTCAAGAAACTTGGTATTGATGCTAAGCGCATCATGTTAGCCAATCCATTAGAACCGAAAATGCAAGATTGGCAACAAAGTCTGGCAGTGCAGATCCCGCAAATGGATGCCGATACCATTCTGGTAGCACACGGGTTGAGCTGCCTGAGTGTGCTGAAATTCGTAGAACAGCACTATCTGACTCACCGTAAAGCTATTCGTGGGGTAGTGATGGTGGCAGGTTTTGATCAGCCGCTGGTGATGTGGTCAGAACTGAATGATCTGGTGCGCAGTGTAAAACTGGATTTCAAAACACTTTCCAAAAGCTATAAATACGGGATTATGTACATTTCTAACAATGATCCACATGTACCCACTGCCATGTCTTTAAGTCTGGCCCATCGACTTCTCAATACCCAGATTTTTGAAGTCTTGCAGGCAGGACATTTTGAAAAAACTGATGGTTATGCGGATTTCCCACAGCTACTGGAAGTCATCCAGCGGCTATATGGTCTAAATGAGCTGCAAAATGCTGCAGGCCTTTAAGTAACAGGTCGGATTCAATCACGGGGTGAAAGGATTGTAAATGCTGTGCAAACAGAGGGGCATCTCCACCCGTGAGAATCAGCTGGGCAGGAAAGTCACTCAACACCTTTTCAATGGTGCTGAGTAGCCCGAGCAGAATACCGTGATGTACTGCATCAATGGTATTGCGTCCCGGGCTCAGCTCTTCAAACGCAGCATCTGGAATTTTAATGCCTTTAGTATTCTGAATCAGGGCATCTCGCTGTAGATGTAAGTTTGGCAGGATAAAACCCCCCAGATGTTTTTGCCCTTGAGCCAAGTCAATGGTGAGAGCGGTACCACAGCTAATGACGCAATAGTTTTGTGTATTCGATGTTGCAACTGCCAACACCTGTAACCAACGGTCAATTCCGAGTTGAGCCGGATCATCATAGCCACAGATCAGGCCTGCATATTCAGCATGAACTTTGGCAAAGATCACTGGAATATCCAGGCGTTTTAGAATTTTCAGGATACGTTCATTATTTTGCTTATCTAGTACAGAAGAGATTCCCACCTGATGCAGGCCAGATCCCATAAAATGCTGAATCAGACCCAGCAGTAAATCCGCCGGAGACTGTAGATGCATTTCAGCCGCATGTTCAATGATACGGTCTTGTTCCGTGATCCAGTATTTAAGACGTGTATTGCCAATATCCAGCCATAATTTTTTCATTGATCTTGCCTTAGCTACCAGTCTTTAAACGTAATTGCCCCTGATAAAAGGTCTGAATACCAGATTCAGTCTCAATCTGCACCGCGCCATCTTCCTGAATACCGGCAAAGATACCGGCATATTGTCCTTGTAGGTCAGTAAATTCCACCTGTTGCTGAATAAAAGCGGCATAATGATTAAAGCGGGCCGCCAGATTGTGGCTGCCATGATTAAACCATTGACCCGCCTGTTGAATGGCCTGATAGAGTTCAGCAATCAGCTGGTTGCGTATCACTGTAGCCAGGCCCAGTTCAGAAAGGGAAGTGATCGGCTGATCCAATTGTTCTGCTTCAATCGGCGCCAGGTTAATTCCCACACCGACCACTGCCTGATGGGTAGAGATCGGCTCTACCAGAATGCCGCCCCATTTGGCATTCTGACTATATAAATCATTTGGCCATTTCACTTGCAGATCAAGCTTTTGCAAGCCAGGCATTTGCAGAATATTGAGTGCAACTTCAAGCGCGAGACGACCATCAATCGGTATCTCTGTATTCAGCAATGTGCTTAAATAGATATTACCTTCCGGAGAAATCCATTGGCGTTGACGCTGGCCCCGGCCCTGAGTTTGGGCACGACTGCTGACCAATACCTGTCGAATGCCTTTGTGAGCGAGATCCCGAACATCATCATTGGTCGAAGTGGTGACGGGTTTCAGCAACAGGACTTCAGGCAGTTGTCCTGCATCTTTAAGCAGTTGCTGCAGTTCGCGAGTTTCTACATCCATCTGAATTTAAACGTGGTAAATGTCGTTATGGAGTTAATCATATATTTGTTGATTGGTGCAATTGCTGGTTTCACCGCAGGCCTGTTTGGAGTCGGTGGTGGCCTGATTATTGTGCCAATTCTGTACATTGTATTTACCCAGCTCCAGTACGATCCAAGTGTCATCATGCACATGGCAGTGGGAACCTCTTTGGCGACGATTATTGTGACCTCAATCAGTTCGGTCATGGCACATCATCTCAAAGGTGCAGTACTTTGGCCCGTTTTCCGCAATCTGGCACCTGGTTTGGTGATTGGGTCTTTCCTCGGTGCAGGCATTGCAGACTATTTACCGGGTCAAGGCCTGCAGCTTCTGATCGGTTTCTTTGCAGTATGGGTAGCTTTACGAATGTTTAGCCGTGCCAATGTCAAGATTGATCCAGCAAGCACACTACCTTCTACGCCAAAACAAATGGCGACTGGGGCTGGAATTGGTATTGCCTCTGCAATCTTTGGAATTGGCGGCGGCAGTCTGACAGTGCCATTTTTAAACCGTTGTGGCGTAGTGATGCAAAAAGCCGTAGCGACTTCAGCTGCATGTGGACTCCCCATAGCGATTGCTGGCGCACTCGGATTTATGTGGTTTGGTAAGCAGTCGGATGTTACGGTACCGAATACCATTGGCTATATTCATATATATGCTTTTATCGGCATCAGTATCATGAGTTTTTTTACTGCCAAAGTGGGGGCAAAAGTGGCACATCTATTGTCACCGGTCATGTTGAAGAAATGTTTTGCGGCCTTATTAAGCGTTGTCGGTAGCTATTTTATTTATCAGGGTGTCAGTGCCTTTCTGTAAGGTAATTTCTTTAATGCAGATTTCAGAAAAGAGAGTTTAAGTACTCTCTTTTTCTATTTGATCAATATGTTTATGCTGATAAAGAGAATAAAAACAGAATAAACAACCGCTAAACTGGTTTATATAGAGGCTGGTTGGCTGCATAGACAGAATATTGTCTGACAATGTCAAAGCATTCCTTTAATAAAATAGGTTAAATAAATGAAAAGTCATTCAGCATGACAAGAACTGCATCAATAAAAATAAAGACAGGATGGCCATGCACGAGGAAAAAGCAAACAGCTTGTCTGAGCAGATCGCCAGGCATATCAGTGAACAGATTATTCGTGGTGAGCTTGTGGAAGGTGAGCGGATCCAGGAACTGAGAATTGCATCAGAACTTGATGTCAGTCGTGGTTCTGTACGCGAAGCATTATTATTGCTGGAACGCACCCAGCTCATCGAAATCTACCCGCGCCGCGGTGCCATTGTCTCGGAAATGTCTGCACTGCAAGTTCGTGCCCTGTTTGAAATGTGCTGTCTTCTGCTAGGTCAGATCGTACACCGTATGGCTGAAACCTGGCGCCCGCATGAGGCAGAGCGTGTTCAGCTATTATTAGAACAATTAGAAGCGGAAACCCGTCAAGGTCACACCGAAAAGTTTTATGATTTGATCTTTCAGGGCTTGGCGCAGCAGCAGGACATGGTTGGCAATCCCTATCTGATGCGTTACTACCATGAGCTACTGCCTTCACTGCGGCGCAGTTACTTTTTAACCCTGAATATTTCCAAGCGCGAGCTACAGGAATCTTTTGATCTGTTTAAGCTGGTAACTGATGCAATTCTGAGCCGAAAATCACATCAGGCCACTTTATTTATGGAAGATTTTTGTCGACACTTGCGCAACCTTGTGTTGGAATCACTAACACGGATGAAACAAATTGAACTTGCGTGGGCGAGACGCTCGCGCCGTTAAATCAGGACATTATGCGTTTAAGCAGTTTAAAACTTTCAGGCTTCAAATCTTTTGCCGATAGTACAACTTTACACTTTAAAGATAACCGGACTGCCGTTGTGGGGCCCAATGGTTGTGGCAAGTCCAACGTCATTGATGCAATTCGCTGGGTGATGGGGGAATCGAGTGCGCGCCAGTTACGTGGCGGCAGCATGCAGGACGTCATTTTTACCGGAACTGCGAAGCGTAAGCCAGTGGGTGTGGCGAGTGTAGAGCTACGCTTTGAAAATACCTACGGAAAACTTGGCGGTGCGTATAATGCCTATAACGAGCTGGCCGTACGCCGTCAGGTCAACCGGGATGGCAAGTCTGAATATTTCCTGAATGGTACCAAATGCCGCCGTCGTGACATCACTGATATTTTCCTGGGTACCGGTCTGGGACCACGTTCCTACGCCATTATTGAACAGGGCATGATTAACCGTCTGGTCGATGCCAAGCCTGAAGAAATGCGGGTTTATATCGAAGAAGCAGCGGGCGTATCGCGCTATCAGGCCCGCCGTCGCGAAACCATGCAGCATCTGGAACATACCACCCAGAATCTGTCTCGCTTAGAAGATATTGCTTCCGAACTCAAGTCCCAACTCAAAACCTTAAAACGCCAGTCCGAAACTGCAATTCAATATAAAGAACTCGAAGGGCAGATCCGTACCCTGAAAGTTGAAATCCTGTCATTCCAGTGCGAGCAAAGCCAGCGCTTGCAGGAAGAATATACCGTTGAGATGAACACGCTAGGTGACAGCTTCAAGTTAGTACGTTCTGAACTGACCACGGTTGAGCACGATCTGGGGACAACCAGTGAGCTGTTCCAGCGTTTGATCCAGCAGTCCACCCCATTACAAAATGAATGGCAACAGGCTGAGAAAAAGCTGGCTGAACTGGAAATAAACCTGAAGCAGAAACAGTCTCTGCTGGAGCAAAACTCAACCAGTCTGGTGCAACTAGAACAACAGAAAGCTCAAACCAAAGAACGTTTACAGTTGATTGAATTACAACTGGATACCCTACAAGAGCAACTAGAAGATCAAACTACACAGTTACAACAACAGGAAGGTTTAAGTCAGGATCAGCAACAAGGTTTGCAGGAACTGAAATCTCAACAGGCTTCAGTCGCGACCCAATTTGCTCAGATTAAAACTCAAGTCGAACAGCAACAGCAGCGCAAGATGCAGATGCTGGCACAAAGCGAGCAACTAGCTAAAAATATCGTTCGTATCGAGCAGCAGAAAGAAACCTTGCAGCAACAGTCCGCCCAGATTCAGAATCAAGCACAGCAAGATGAGCTGGAACAGTATCAGCGGGAGAAAGCTGATACTGAACAACAGCTGATTCGCCTAGAAAGCCATTATGCTGAGCTGAGCCAGCAGATGGAACAGGTTAAACAGGCACATAGCGAACAACAGCAACAACAGATGCAGTTGAAATCTGAATTGCAAGTATTGAATGCAGAAAAGAAAAACCTTTCCCAACTTCTGACGAAAGCTAATCCGGCAGCTAAAGCGGATACCGTGCAACTGATGCATGTGCTAAAACTGAATGAGCAGGGCAAAGCCCATGCCAGCCTGATCGAAAAATTCCTGGCAAAATGGCTGTCTGCTCAGGTACTTTCGGATTCAGATCATTTTCTGGAAAATACAGCACGTCAACTGAAAGCACAGCAATCGCCTGCTAAAATCCAGCTAGCAAATGTCCAATCTCTGGCGGACTGGATTGAAAAACCACAGTATTCTTTATGGCAGCAGGTCGCCGTAGTGGAAACCCTACAGCAAGCGCTACAACTACAAGACCAATTGCAGTCGGGTCAATCCATCCTTAGTTTAGATGCTTATCATGTCGGTCCAGACTGGGTGATTGGACTAGAGTTTGATGAAGCCAGTCAGGCAGGTCAAGGCGCACTGAGCCACCGGATTCGTCTGGATGAAATTGAACTACAACTAGCTAAGCTGGAAGAGCAATCCTGCCAAGCTGAACAGCATCTGGCTGAAGCAAAAGAACAGCTCACAGCGCTGCAAATTCAGCTACAGCAGGTCACCAGCCAGCAGCAACAGGCACAGAAGCAGCTGCAACAGCTGGATTTAAATATTGCCAAAGTACAAAGCACTGCTCAGGCTTTTGCTGTGCAGAAACAGCAGTTGCAGAACCAGCTCCAGCAGCTGGATGAACAGCTTGAAGAAGATGCAATGCAAAAAGATGATCTGGAAATTGATCTGCATGCATTAAATCTAAAACTGGAACAGGCTTTACCGAATTATAAGACCTTGCAATTCCAGCTGGATGAACTGACTACGCAACTGGAAGATTGCCAGCAGCAAACCCACAATGCTCAGCAGGAACTGGAAATTACCCGTCGTCAATCGGTTCAGTCCAAACAGCAAGTCGAATTGCTACAAAAAGACCGAGTATTCCTGAAAGAGCAGTATCAACAAATTCTCCAACAGATTGAACAGGCCAAGAAATTTATTGATCCGGTACAGTTAGAACTGCCGCATCTGGAAAGCCAGTTTAACGAGCAGGTGGAATTGACAGGGAAACTGCAAAAAACCTGGTCGGAATGGCAGGTCGAACTGAATCAGGTACAAAATAAACAACAGCAGCTCACTGAAAAGCGTCATCAGTTCCAGCAGCAGGATGAAAAGCTGCGGAATGCACTGGAACAGAAACGCCTGGCTTGGCAAGCAGCTAAATCTGATCTGCAACACTATTCTGAGCAGCTAAAAGAATTGAATAGTGAAGTCATTAATGGTCTGAATATCGAAGTCAAAGTACATCAGGCCAAGCTGGAAAAAGCCCAATCGCAGTTCGACAAGCTCGGAGCGGTGAATCTTGCAGCATCTGAAGAATATGAAGAGGTCTCAAAACGCTATAATGAGCTGAGCCATCAGATTCAGGATCTGGAAAATACCGTCGAGCAGTTGCAGGCAGCCATGAAGAGCATCGATCAGGAAACGCGCAAGCTGTTTATGCATACTTTTGATCAGGTCAATGCCGAATTGCAAAACCTGTTCCCGAAAGTATTTAATGGCGGTGAAGCGAGCTTAAGTCTTGAAGACGGATGGCAATCAGGTGTAAAACTGATGGCACGACCACCGGGTAAGCGTAACAGTTCATTGGCTTTATTGTCTGGTGGCGAAAAAGCATTAACAGCATTGGCTCTGGTGTTTGCGATTTTCCGTCTCAATCCGGCGCCATTCTGTGTGCTCGATGAAGTCGATGCACCATTGGACGATGCGAACGTGGGGCGTTTTTGTAATTTAGTCAAAGAGCTTTCAGAACAAGTGCAATTTATTTACATCACACATAATAAGCTTGCAATGATGATGGCAACAGACCTCTTGGGTGTGACCATGCCTGAACCGGGCACATCAAAACTGGTTACAGTGAATTTGGAACAGGCAAAAGAATACGGCTTAGCTGCGGAGGCATAAAATGGAAATCACTACTATTCTCGGGATTGTTGTAGCAGTCGTGATTATGCTCTTGGGCATTCGAATGATCATGAAAAAACCTGCTGATGCAGCACCATCATTGGATTCGGAATTACATATTGATCCGGACAGTCAGACACCGGTTATTCCGCGTCATGTACGTGCCCAGCTGTCAGCACAGGAGGCAGAGGCGCAACGTGTTGAACCGAGCCTGAATGCGGAAACTGTTGAAAGCACAGCACCTGCAACAGAACCAAAAGAAACAGCAAAAGTAGAGCCGACATTGACGGAAACAGCCAAACCTGTAGCAGAATCTGCAAGCCCGCTGGATACGCCAATCGTTCAAGAGGCTGAAGTAGAAGTTACAAAAGCTGAAGTAAAAGAATCATCTGCTGAGGAAGCTAAGGCCGAAAATGCTGCTACAGAGGAAGTCAAACCTGTTGAATTTAGCCTGAACAGTAATATTGAAAAAGCTGAAATTTCAGACTTTGAAGATGAAAGCAGTATTCTTGATGCGCATCTGCATGAACAGAAAGTCGTGGATGATGAGTGTGCATTGGCGAATGCAGAAATGATTATTTCGCTGAGTGTCATTCCACAAGGCCGTGTATTGTCTGGTGAAAAAACGCTAAAAGTTCTGCTGAAATACGGCCTGCGCTATGGTGAGCTGGCTTGTTTCCATCGCTACAGCGAAGATGGTTCTAAGCTGCTATTCTCGGTATTGCAGATCACGGATACGGGTATGGAAGGTTTTGATCTGGAAACTTTGTCAACTGAAGAAGTGAAAGGTCTGGCATTCTTCCTGGCACTGCCGCACAGCGATGTACAAAATGCTTTTGACACCATGGACAGCATTTCACGTCTGATTGCCCGTGAAGTAGACGGTATTGTCTATGATCAGAACCAGCAGGAGTTTACACCGCAGCTGCGTGAGTTCTGGCGTCATCAGGCCATCGATTACCGTGCGGGACAGCCAGCAGAAGTCTAAGTTTCTGTATTGAAACCGGACATTTCGATTTTTATAATAGCCAAAACTGAAGAATATACAGGGCGGGTTTTCCGCCCTTTTTTATGGTGAAACTATGACCCAGGAAACCACTGTCGTTGCGCAAATGCGCCAGCTGATTCAACTGATTGCCAAACATAATCATGCCTATTATGTAATGGATCAGCCGATGATTGAGGACAGTGAATATGATCAGCTTTTTCATCAGCTCAAAGCCCTTGAAGAACAATATCCAGCATTGGTGCAGCCGGATACACCGACTAACCGTGTCGGTGGTCAGCCTTTAGCAAAATTCATGACTGTAACGCATGCCGTACCGATGCTGTCTTTAGGCAATGTATTTAATAAAGAAGATTTATTTGCCTTTGCCCGCCGTATTGAAGAACGCTTGCCGAACCAGAAAATTGAATATGATGTCGAGCTGAAATTTGACGGTCTGGCGATTTCCCTGTGGTATGAACATGGCGTATTGGTACGTGGTGTAACGCGTGGCGATGGTGAAACTGGGGAAGACATTACCCAGAATGTAAAAACTATCCGCAACCTGCCAAAATTATTATGTGAAGGTCACTGTAAGGTGCCTGACCTGCTGGAAGTACGCGGTGAAGTCTTGATGCCGAAATCCGGTTTTGAAAAGCTGAATGCGGCGAACCTGGCCAAAGGTGAAAAGACTTTTGCCAATCCACGCAATGCCGCCGCAGGTAGTTTACGTCAGCTGGACCCAAATATTGCTTCTTCACGTCCACTCGCATTCTATGCCTATGGTATTGCGCAGTGTGTGCCGCATCATGGACAGACCACGATGTCAGCCAGTCTGGAATGGCTACAGCACTTCGGTTTCGCCGTGGGTGAGCGTCATTTTATCTGCGATAGCATTGAAGACGTACAGCAAGTCTATGAGCAGATCATTGAGGAACGTCCAAATCTCAGTGTTGAAATTGATGGCATGGTGATCAAGGTCAATGACCTGAAACAGCAAAAGCAATTGGGTTTTTTAAGTCGTGAACCACGCTGGGCAACGGCTTATAAATTTCCTGCGGTTGCAGCACTGACGACAGTTGAAAATATTGACTGGCAGGTGGGGCGTACCGGGACTTTGACCCCTGTCGCACGCTTGAATCCTGTCGCAGTTGGTGGCGTAACAGTTTCCAATGTGACCTTGCATAACATTGGGGAAATTCATCGTCTGGATGTCCGGATCGGGGATACGGTCAGCGTTTACCGTAGTGGGGACGTCATTCCTAAAGTTGAAAAAGTCTGGCCAGAATTCCGTCCGGTTGACGCAGTTGAAGTACATCTGCCAGAAAACTGTCCGGTGTGTGGTTCCCCTGTAGTGATGCCAGAAGGTGAAGCACTTGCACGCTGTTCAGGTGAGTTGTATTGTGCAGCACAGCGTATTGAAACCATCCGTCACTTTGTGTCACGTAAGGCGATGGATATCGAAGGCTTGGGCGATCGTTGGGTAGAATCTCTATTACACCTGAACCTGCTGAAAGATGTGGCCGATATCTATCACCTGCATGAACATCGTGATCAGCTGCTACAGATTGAAAAAATGGGCGAGAAATCTGTTCAGAACTTGATTGATTCTATCGAGAACAGTAAGAAAACGACATTGGCTGCTTTCATTTATGCATTAGGTATTCGTGGTGTCGGTGAGACCACAGCACGTATGCTGGCCAATACTTTCCAGACGCTGGATGCTTTACGTCGTGCTGATCTTGATGCGTTAAAGAAAACCCCAGATGTCGGTGATATTACGGCTGAATGGATTCTGGATTTCTTCCAGGCACCGCATAATCTGGAAGTACTGGATCGTCTATTGGCAGCGGGTATTCACTGGGATGCACCAATTGCGCCAACACGTCAGCCTTTGAATGGCGAAAGCTGGGTGGTAACTGGAACTTTAAGTTCCATGGGGCGTGATGAAGCAACTCAATTGCTGCAAGCCTTAGGCGCACGTGTGAGTGGCAGTGTATCGAGTAAAACCAAATGTGTGGTTGCAGGTGAGAAAGCTGGTTCGAAGCTGGATAAGGCAGAAAAGCTTGGCGTGCCAGTATTAAATGAAGAACAGTTTATTACCTTAATGAAAGAGCATGGTCAACTTCCTGCTTAATCGATCTTAAGCAGGAATTAAAAAAGACATCCGAGGATGTCTTTTTTAATGGCTTGATTGGGTCGGGCTCGTCATGATGAACTGAATTCACGTACAATATCGATCTATTGACAGGTATTGAGCCTGTCTCATCAGATGATTCTGTTCTCCCGTTGATGATTGGCATACACATGGCGCAAGCAAAGAAAACTTTTCCGCAACAAAAATCGGAATTACATATACGAAATCTGCATCGCAGTCGTTACGATTTCCCTCAGTTAATGAAGACTTGTCCGGAACTTGCACCTTTTGTTAGCCTAAATAAATATAATGATCTTTCAGTCGATTTTTCTGATCCACACGCTGTGAAAATTCTCAATAAAGCATTGCTGAAACATTTTTATGGCATTCAATATTGGGATATTCCTCAAGATTTTCTTTGTCCGCCTATTCCGGGTAGAGCCGACTATATCCACTATCTGGCTGACTTGTTGAGTGCCAATCATCAAGGTCAGATTCCAACAGGACCTGCAGTTCAAGTCTTAGATATTGGGGTTGGTGCGAACTGTATTTATCCAATCATTGGTCATCGTAGCTATGGTTGGAAATTTGTCGGCTCAGACATTCATTCTGCATCCGTTAAAAGTGCTCAATTTATTGTCGAGGCGAATCCAAATCTACGTAAAGGGATTCAGATTCGATTGCAGAAGAACTCAAACAATATTTTCAAAGGTCTGATTAAACCTACAGACCGTTTTGATTTGACGATGTGTAACCCGCCATTTCATGCCTCGCAAGATAAAGCAGATGCCACAGCAACGCAAAAATTAAGAAAACTCGGCAAGCCGGTTGATCGGACAAAGGTGGTGTTAAACTTTGGTGGTCAAAAAAATGAACTCTGGTGTGACGGTGGTGAAGAACGCTTTGTCTGCCAAATGGTACAAGAGAGCATACAGTTTGCTGAGCAATGTCTTTGGTTTAGCACACTCGTTTCTAAGAAAACCACATTGCCTGTGCTTTTAAATGCGTTGCGTAAGAGCGGAGCAGGGGATGTGAAAATCATTAAAATGACGCAGGGGCAAAAAGAAAGTCGTTTTGTCGCTTGGACTTTTTTAGATTCAAAGCAACAACAAGCATGGAGAAATGCACGTTGGACTTCAGCTTAAGCTTATTTTCATCTGAGGATGAGTGAGCTTGTCGGTGCATGACGAAGATTTGGCTTGTTTATACCAATGAACAAGCTCAATTTTGCTTATATGATAACTTGATGCCGATACACTCAGCGTTTCTGATTTGATACGCATGCAGTTCAATGAATATAGGCCACAATGATTTTGAATCTAGTTACAAAAAACAATACATTATAAAAGTACTTTGATCTTGTTCATCTAAGCTGAGTACTGAGTGCAAGATATTGTTTTATAAATGGGAATTTATTCAACTAAAACTGTAAATGAAAGTACTTCTCATTTTAATTATTTAAAAATCATATATTTACGTAAATTTTATTTTGCAAATCCAGAAGATTTTCTCCATAATAAGTCCATAAAGGTAGGGAGTTATAAAAATGCGTGGTAATCCAGAAGTCGTAGATTATTTGAATATGTTGATCGGTGGCGAACTGGCTGCTCGCGACCAATACCTGATCCACTCTCGTATGTACGAAGATTGGGGCCTGACTAAAATCTTTGAACGCATTGATCATGAAATGCAGGAAGAAGCACAGCATGCGGACGCAATTATTCGCCGTGTTCTGTTCCTGGAAGGTACACCGAACATGACCCGTGATGATGTAGAAATCGGTGAAGATGTGGTGAGCTGTCTGAAAGCAGACCTGAAACTGGAATATGAAGTTCGTCAAAAACTGGCAACAGGCGTGAAACTGTGTGAAGAGAAGGGTGACTATGTGACGCGTGACATGTTACGTCAGCAAATGTCAGATACAGAAGAAGATCATACTTACTGGCTTGAAAAGCAACTACGTTTAATTGAGCTGATTGGTCTGCAAAATTATATTCAGTCCCAGATGTAAGATTTGAAAAATCCCGCCAGTTGAGCGGGATTTTTTTAACATCGAATTTTCAAGGATTTTAATAACATTTGGATGGTTCGTTGATCCTCAGCTGAAAACTCACTCATGTTAATATCAAATTCTTCCTGACCAGTTTTAAGTTTAAATAGATGAATGTCGGGGTTATGCGGTGGAATTAAAATGCACTGAATTTCAGTGTAGGCATTCAGTGGAAAGATTTGACCGATTTTCATATGACCCAAAGACCAATAAATTTGATCTGCGTCTATCTCCAGTTTCTTGAACTTGCTGATTCCATAAAGTGCCAAATAAGCCATCATTATGGTCAAGGTGATAATACTGATGTAGTGATCAGTATATTGAGCAGGTTGATAAAAAATAGCCGAGAACCACTGACTTAGTATTGCAAGCTTAAAGTTCCAGTCCTGATCAGTGATTCGCAGATAATAGCTGAATTGAAAAAGTAGATAACCTATTAAAATATAAGTCAAGAATAGAAAGGGATGCAATGAGCTTTGACAGTAGAAGGATCTTTTCATATTGTTATTTTTAGAGCTAAAAAAACCAGGCAACTGCCTGGTTTTTATCTTAACAAAGGCTTAGAACTTGTTAAAGCCTTTGTTTACGCCATAAGGACGACGTGGTGTGTTTTCATCACGTTCTTCACGTCGGCCAAAACCTGATTCGGGACGATTGTCACGGCGTACAAACTGAGTACCATTCTGGTTTTCACGACGACCAAACTGTGAGCCGGCTTGATTATTGTCACGACGGCCAAAACCACCTTCACGACGTTCACGGCCAGTATTCGCTGCCGGTTCATCACTGTCACGGCGCTGCTGACGCAGGAAACCACCACGACGTGCTGCCATAGGTTTTTCCTGCATACGCTCAGAACGGCGTTTTGCCATGCCGTACAAACCAGTACCTTGACGTGGTTTAAGCTCAACAGCTTTTGCCAGGTTATCGATATCCTGCTTGTCCAGTTCAATCCAGCGACCAGTACGCAGTTCGCGTGGCAGAATTACTGTGCCATAACGGGTACGTAACAGACGGCTGACTTTCAGACCTTGGGATTCAAAGATACGACGTACTTCACGGTTACGTCCTTCTTTCACCACCACCTGATACCAGCGGTTGATACCGTCACCGCCCAGTTCAGAGAATGATTCGAATTTTGCCGGGCCATCATCCAGTACGACGCCTTTGAGCATGTTATTTTTCAGCTCAGGCGTTACCTCACCCATGACACGAACTGCATATTCACGTTCGATTTCATTGGAAGGGTGCATCAGACGATTCGCCAGTTCACCGTCATTTGTGAAAAGTAACAGGCCAGTGGAGTTAATATCCAGACGACCAACCATCACCCAACGATCACCTTGGATCGCAGGCAGGTTATCAAATACAGTCGGACGTTGTTCAGGATCGTTACGTGAACAGATTTCGCCTTCAGGCTTATAGTAAATCAGTACGCGACGACGGATTTCGTCCTCAATCTGGAATTGTACCTTACGACCATCGATGCGAAGCTCATCACCTGGTTCGATACGCTCACCCACTTGGGCAACTTGCCCATTCACACTTACACGACCAGCGGCAATGACTTCTTCCATATAACGGCGAGAACCCAAACCAACACGTGCAAGCACCTTTTGCAATTTTTCACTCATGACAGCATAACCTTAGAAATAATTATCAACAGTTCACCTATTTATGACTTCGGTGCATTTGCATCGAGGGCCATAAAAGCTTCCTTGGCATCCTGCAGGGGAGGCAATTGGCCTAAACTGGTTAAGCCAAACGCATTTAAAAATTGTGGCGTTGTCACTAACAACGCAGGTCTTCCAGGGAGTTCACGAAAACCAGATTCTTTAATCCAGTTCCAGTCAAACAGCGAACGCAAAATCTGACTGTTATTTGTGACACCACGAATTTGTTCTATATCTGCCCGGGTCACCGGCTGGTGATAGGCAATTACGGCCAAAGTTTCAAGTAATGAAGGAGACAAGCGCGCTGGTCGCTCGGGCCATGTCTGAGCAATAATATTACGATACTTCGCACGTACTTGAAAACGGAAACCTTGAGCAGTTTCAATCAGTTCAATTGAGCGGCCATGCATCAGCATAGACAGTTGCTGTAGGTACTGACGTAATTCCTGCTTGGTATATCGATCCTGAAAAGCTTCTTTTAGACGTGCCAGAGACACCGCTGAATCACTCGCAAAGATAATCGCTTCCAGCTGCATTAGAACATCATGCAGACTATCTTCCGCTGTAAGGATTGAGCTATGGTCAATGGTCATAAAGGTGCTCCCTGAATTGCGAGCGGGGCTTCAACGCCTGTAGCAATAATCTGAATTTTTTGTTGACGTGTCAGTTCCAGAACCGCCATGAAGGTGACGACCATGCCCATCCGGCCCTGGTTTGGTTTGAGTAAATCTGCAAAAGAAAGCACTTCACCAGTTTCCAGGCAGCTTTCAATGTAGGCAATGCGTTCTTCAAGTAGCACCGGTTCCTGTTGCACCTGATGAATCACCGGCTCAGGACGGTTAAAGATACACAGCAGGGCATCACGCAGCAGATTGACGTTATGACCTTCATTCGGTTGAATGAACTCGCCCAGACTGACATTGGTCTCAAACGTATCACGTTCAAGCACACTCATTTTGTTCAGACGTTCTGCGGCCTGTTTAATGCGTAAATAATTTTCCAGACGATCGATCAATTCCTGTTTCGGATCTTGTTCCGTCGCAGAAATACTTTTGGGTTTTGGAAGAAGTAAGCGGGATTTGAGGTCCGCTAATAATGCCGCCATTACCATATAGTCTGCGGTCAGCTCAATATTGAGTGACTTCATCGCATCCATATAGGACAAGTATTGGGCAGCAATCGGCGCAATGTCGACTTGCAGCAAGTCAAAGCCATTTTTTTGGATCAGGTAAATTAAAAAGTCGAGCGGGCCTTCGAAATGCTCTAACAGGATTTCAAACGCTGAAGGAGGAATGTAAAGATCCTCAGGAATCGTCTCCTGCCATTCATCCAGTACACGGATGTGTGGAGTAGGTTCCATCATATTATGGATGCTTTGATTCATATACAGTTGTTGGCCACGCGAATTTTCAAAGGCATGAAGGCTGATTCTTCGATCTCACATCGAAAGAAAAAGCATGTAAAAGTTGATCTTAGTGTACTCGAAAAATACCTCTAAATAAATTGGATATGGAGTTAGATACAAAAAAACAGTAGCTTTTACGGCTATTCTTCGGTTTTTGATCATCTCAAATACAGGGATGCCTTTCTGAATTAAGGGTTCAGAGAAATAAGGTTAAGCTCCAGTTGAGTTTGCAACCCTTAAGATCGATCATGAGCATTGACAAATATTAAAAATTAGATCAGGAAAAATCATTCTTTAGCAGTAATTAAAAAGTAAAAGTTTTAAAAATAAACCTTAAAAACATATATCTATCGTTCAAAAAGTATTCTAATATCTCAGAAAAATATACTGATGAATAAAACAACTAAAAACAGGACGGGTGATCAATATGCCTATTATGCTGGTACTTATTGCCGTGATTGGCTTGGGGTATTTTGGGGTTATCCCAAATATGAAATGATGCAACTTGAAGACCAAACACGTCAGCAGCTTCAATCAGGTAGATTTGCCGATTTAGAAGCGAAGTATCAACCCATACTTCAAAGAGAAAAGGTAGAGCTTACAATTCTGGATCAGTATCCGAATATTCGCTTTTATACACGCTGGCTTGAAAATGAAAATAAAAAACTTTCTGTAAAGAGTGAACAGAATGTCAAAAACATAGCCTGTAATTCTGTAGAGGCGTTTCAAAACTTTGATTACAAGTCTCGAACTGCCGTCTTAAATGTGATTGAAGAAGATCAAATAGTTTTTCATATGAATGTCAAAAATAAATTTGGTACGGACATGATGCAACATCAGCAAAAGCTGTTGGATTGTCCAAGTTTTTTACAAGTGAGAGCATTAAAAGCTGGGGAAGAATATATCCCACCACCTTAAAAGAATACCCCAGTAGACATGGTTGCACTTGCTGCATCGGTTTCGGAAGAGGCTGCGCAACCTTTAAGTTAAAATCCTACGGATAAAAATATGAATATAAAATTTGTTGTTGTTGGCCTTTTAGTGATTGCCGGACTATTTTTCGGAACTGAAAAGTATTGGGAGCATAAGTTTCAACAGCAGGCACGAGATAATCTAAAACAGGTACACATGGATGCACAGACTCAACAGCGACTGGAAAATAGTGGTCTGCCCATCTCTGGAGATATACTCAATCAATATCCGAATATCATTACCTACATGAAACTCACCACTTTCGCGGATAATCAATTACCGACAGAAATCCAAAGCCATGTACGACAACTTGGTTGTATGCAGGTTGACCAGTTACAAGGTCAAGAGCCAGATTTGGTAAAAGCCTATATAACGGTTCTTGAAGAAGATCAGGTTTCATCCAGCTATACCATTCAAAATAAATTTGGCAAGGCTGTATTTGAGCATAAACAGATACTAGCAGATTGCCCGAATTTTATGACTTTGCGTCAGTTATAAATATGTTGTGGTCCTGCTGCTTTAACGCATATTCAATTATTCGCTGGCAGGTGTCTGCTAGACAGAGATTATTTGTTGAATAAATGTTCAGCAGTTTTCTTGTCATCGCAACTTCAAGAAAATACTGGTACTCAATATTGTCGATATTCAGACTTAAGACAGGCTTAGAATTCTTTTCGATAGAAATTGCCTTAGATTCTAATGTCCAAGGCCGTTCGACGTAGATCAGATGAGTGGCAGGAAACTCATTCAAGTTTAGAAGGAGATAAAACAGATTCACTTTATTTCCTCCTAAAACTGAATTAAAACGTTTTAATTATTCAAAAGCACTTACATCACCGACACCACGGCGAATCACTTCAGGCTGATCACCCGATAAATCCACGATAGAAGTTGTGCTTAATGTACCTAGGCCACTATCAATAAATACATCGATGCGTTTGCCGAGCTGCATTTCAATCTCGTATGGATCATCCATTGGATCAGTCTGATCTGGCAGGATCAGGGTTGAGGTTAACAGGGGTTCACCCAGTTCTTGAAGCAGCATCTGACACACGGGATTGCTGGGGATACGTAAACCGATGGTTTTTTTCTTCGGATGCATTAAACGTTTAGGTACTTCACTGGTGGCTGGCAGAATAAAAGTAGTGACAGCAGGCGTATTATTTTTCAGCAAACGATATACGGCATTGTCCACTTTGGCATAGGTCGCAATGTCCGACAAGTCACAGCAGAGAATGGCATATTGGTGCTTAGGGCCTAGACCACGAATCTGGGCAATGCGCTCCATGGCATTTTTATTTCCGATCTGGCAGCCAATTGCATAAGCGGCATCAGTTGGATAAACAATTACATCGCCGGCACGGATACGTTCCACGGCCTGACTGATCAAACGTGGTTGGGGATTGTCTGGGTGTAAGCGTAAATGCAACATAAACTCTGTCTCCGATCCTGTGCTGACTTTATTATGAGATTGCCTGCGACGGACATGCAATCTCAATAACGATAAATTTGTATAATTTAATCAAGCATTTCACGAATAAATTCGTCGGATTGTAAACTTTTGCCATTCCGTGTGCAGGCACAGATACAATCAATAAAACGTTTTGCATCACGCGGTAGTTTGGCTTCACCACTAAAATAACGCTGTACCTGTGCATAGACATTATCTTTAAAGCTGCTGCCATTGCCGCCTTCACCGGTCAGGTTGTCTAAAGACACGCGAAATTTACGCCCAAAGGCTTTGGCAAACATCCATTCAATCGCCTGGGGCTTGATTTCGACCTGTTCAAATAAAGCTTGCTGTTCCTGGGTGCGGCCATCCGGCGCATACCAGTAGCCCAGATCTGGCAATAGACGACGCTTGTCACCGGCAATGGTCCAGTGGCTGATCTCATGCAGGGCACTATTGAAGAAACCATGCGCAAATTGAATGCGGGCAGGAGTATCTTCAGTAGCCGGGAAATATTCTGGTTCAAAATCACCACGGACTAATGTGACATTTAGGTGGGAAAACCAGTGATTAAAGTGTAAGATGAGCCAATCAACCTGTTCTGCTTCTGGCGATACATTCGCCCACGGTAAGCGTTGCACTTGCTGTAGTGAGCTGTCAGAATCCAGAGTTGAAAGTGTGCTAACGAGTGATGAAACATTCACTTCTGTTTGCGGCTGCAACAGATGCATGACTGAAATTACCCAATTGGTCTGTCTAAAAATAAGTACAAAATTGTATCTTAATCTTTGACAGAGTTCTGATGAATTTGTAGAATTGCCGCCTTAATTATGTCAGCAAATACCTTTCCGGCACAGATTGAGCCGTTTAAATGGGCTGAACAGGGCTTTAAATGGTCAGGTCAACTGCCTTTATCCCGCTTTGTTCGTATTGCTCGTGAAGCTGTTGGATCAATTGATGATCAATTGATTAACATAGACTGTAAGCTATCAATGGATGCTTATCATCGCATTGTGTGGCTAGATGGCCATGTTGAAACGAAAGTTCCAATGGAATGCCAGCGTTGTCTGGAAACCGTTGAGATTGAACTCGTTTCAGATTTTCATCTTGCCCTTGTGGATGACGAATCACTGATAGAGCGCTTGGATGAGGATGCTGATTTCATCGTCTTAGGTGAAAGTGAAGCAACGACGAAAGGTTCATATGATGCACCTGCCACCGCTGATTTACTGGCACTCATAGAAGATGAATTGTTATTGTTGATGCCGTTGTCTCCTAAGCATGATGTTTGTGAGCATAAGCACCAACCCGCTCAAGAAGAAGTTGTTGAAGAAAAACGGGACAATCCGTTTGAAGTTTTGGCAGCTTTGAAGGGTAAACTTAACTAATTTTTGTGTTATACTTATACGTATAAGACAATCGAATTTGTTCTGATCCATTTTTTCGATATTTGTAAGGAGCCATCATGGCCGTTCAGCAAAACCGTAAAAGTCGCTCTCGCCGTGACATGCGCCGTTCACATGACGCTTTAACTGAGAATGCATTAACTGTAGACCAAGCTACTGGTGAAACTCATCGTCGTCACCACGTATCTAAAGATGGTATCTACCGTGGTCGTCAATTATTCGCTAAAGCATCTGCTGAATAATTAATGATGTATTAAGCGTCAAGCTTGATAGAAAAAATGGGAGCGTTAAGCTCCCTTTTTTTTGTCTGTCACTTTTAGGCGCTTTAATAAAGTCGGGCTTTTTGTTGTATTTGGCAATTACCCCAGCCAAAATTACGTGCTAAATTGCGCTCCACAATGAGTTAGGTGGTATTTAGCTGTTAATTTTCATCAATTCTGTGAAGATTAGCGCCTCTTAATCGAAAGGATTTTATTATGTCTGCTAAACAACTCGAGCAAGCAGCTCAGGCAACCAAAACTGCATTTGTATTCCCGGGTCAGGGATCGCAGAAGGCGGGCATGCTCGCTGAACTGGCTGAGCAGTTTAGTAGTGTAGGTGACACATTTGCCGAGGCATCTGAAGCAGTAGGCTTCGATCTGTGGCAGATTGCACAAAGTGGCGAAGGTCTGAACCAGACTGAATTCACTCAACCGGTCCTTCTGACTGCATCGATTGCATTATGGCGTGCATGGCTGGAACTGGGTGGTGTTGCACCAAAGTATCTGGCTGGCCATTCTTTAGGTGAATACAGTGCACTGGTTGCGGCGGGTGCGTTAAGCCTGGGTGATGCAGTGAAACTGGTCAACCTGCGCGGTAAGCTGATGCAAGATGCAGTCCCACAAGGTGTGGGTGCAATGGCGGCAATTCTGGGTTTGGAAGATGCTCAGGTTGTTGAACTTTGTGCACAGGCAACAGCAGCCGGTGAAGGTTCGGTTGAAGCGGCAAATTACAATGCCAAAGGTCAAATCGTTATTGCAGGGAACAAAGATCGTGTTGATGCGGTAATTGAACTGGCAAAAGAAATTGGCGCTAAAGCGATTGCATTGCCCGTATCTGTTCCATCCCACTGTTCACTGATGAAACCTGCCGCTGAACAGTTTGCTACGGCTTTGGAACAAACTGCCATTGAGCTACCACGTATTCCTGTAATACAAAATGTGGGCGCGGAAATCGCAACAGATGTGAACGCATTACGTCAGGCACTGACTGCGCAATTATATGAATCTGTACAATGGACCAAAACCTTGCAGTTCCTTCAAGATGAAGGTATTGCATATATCGTGGAATGCGGTCCGGGGAATGTACTTGCCAATATGGCAAAACGTTTACCAAATATCGAAAAAGCACTTCCACTGGATACTCAATCCCGTCTGGAAGATGCATTAAACACCGTATTGGTGGCAGAAGGGAAAATTGCATGACACAGGAACGTAAAGTTGCCTTGGTGACAGGTGCAAGCCGCGGCATTGGTGCTGCAATTGCACAACAACTCATTCAGGATGGCTACTTTGTGGTAGGAACTGCCACTTCTGAAGCTGGCGCTGAGAAATTATCTGAACAGTTTGCTGAAAATGGCGCAGGTAAAGTCCTTGATGTGCGTGATGGCGCAGCCATTGATGCACTGGTGACTGAAATTGAACAGAACTATGGTCCAGTTCTTGCGTTAGTGAACAATGCTGGTATTACCAAAGATAACCTGTTGCTGCGTATGTCAGAAGATGACTGGGACGATATCCTGAACATTCATCTGAAAGCCGTTTATCGACTTTCCAAGCGTGTCCTGAAAGGCATGACCAAGGCACGTTTCGGTCGTATCATTAACATCAGCTCTGTAGTGGCGCATTTTGCTAACCCGGGTCAGGCGAACTATTCTGCTGCCAAAGCAGGTATCGAAGCGTTTAGCCGCAGTCTTGCAAAAGAAATGGGTAGCCGTCAAATTACGGTAAACTCTGTGGCACCAGGCTTTATTGCCACTGAGATGACTGAACAGTTAAGTGAAGAAATTCGCAAGAAAATGAGTGATCAAGTGGCATTGAACCGTCTCGGTGATCCACAAGATATCGCAAATGCCGTAAGTTTCTTAGCTTCTGACAAGGCAAGTTACATTACAGGTACTGTAATTCACGTGAATGGTGGTTTATACATGAGCTAAGGGGCTTAAGTATAAACTTTCCAAATTTTTTAGATTCAATTAAACTAACGGCATTAAAAACGCCACAAGCAATGAGGAGAATTCCTGTGAGCGATATCGAACAACGCGTTAAGCAAGCGGTTGCAGAACAACTTGGTATCAAAATCGAAGAGATTAAAAACGAAGCATCTTTCATGGATGACTTGGGTGCTGACTCTCTAGACCTAGTTGAACTGGTAATGTCTTTCGAAAATGACTTCGACATCACAATTCCTGATGAAGATTCTAACGAAATCACAACTGTTCAATCTGCGATCGACTACGTTTCTAAAAAACTTGGTTAATCGTTGATTCTTAGCGCTGCTAAGCCTAAAGACCACCGCAAGGTGGTTTTTTTTGTGCCTGTGTTTTTCTTAGTGGTAACTTACATTCATTAACAGGAAGCTTACCAATGATTAACTTCTGCTTAGGTGAATTCCGCTATAAACAATAGGGAGATAAAAAATCAGACAACAATAAGGGAGTCTTCCATGGGTATTTTTGATTTTGTAAAAGGTATTGGTAAGAAAAATACCGCAGCGGCAGAACCGCAACAGACACCTGCTGCACAACAATCACCTGCGGCTGCGCCTAAAGCAGCTCCGGCAGAGCCATCGGCACAAGAAATTGCCAACAAGTTATTGGGTCATGTTAAAAGTTTAGGGTTGCCAATTAAAGGTTTGTCAATTAGCTATAACTCTACTTCTGATCTGGCAACTGTGCGTGGGCAGGTACAAAATCAGGCCGATCGTGAAAAAATTATTCTCGCGGTAGGAAATATTGATCATGTGGCCAAAGTGGATGACCAGCTTACGGTGAGCAGCCCTGAACCAGAAAGTAAATTTTACACGGTAAAATCAGGCGACAGTTTGTCAAAAATTTCTAAAGAATTTTATGGTGATGCCAATCAATACAACAAGATTTTTGAAGCCAACCGTCCATTATTAAAAGATGCTGATGATATTTTCCCGGGTCAGGTACTACGTATTCCTGATTAATATTTTTGAACTTTCAGATTTTTCAGATTAATGGCAAAGCTCCTTTTGGGAGCTTTGTTGTTATTGTCGATAACTAGAGTATTAAATACCGACATCCAGATATAGCGTCTCTTTTACTTCCTCCATCACCACATAACTGTGTGAAGAGGCGGAAGAAGGTAGTTTCTTTAATAGATCGCCCAACAGGCGGCGATAAGCACTCATCTCTTTCAGGCGCGCTTTGACCAGATAATCAAAATCTCCAGAAATCAAATGGCATTCCAGTACTTCAGGAATTTCACTCAGGTCTCGTGCGACCTGCTCAAATACATCACCGGATTTGGCTGAAAGTTTGATTTCAAGAAAGACCAGTAAATTGCGTTCCAGCTTTTCTGGATTGAGTCGGGCGTAATAGCCCATGATAATGCCATCGCGTTCCAGTCGCTTCACACGCTCAGAGCACGGGGTGGTGGATAGGTTCACCCGAGCTGCCAGTTCACTAATCGCAATACGTCCATCACGTTGCAGAATATCCAGAATCATACGATCAATACGGTCTAATTTGCGCATTCATTATTCCCTTAATTTTTTAAAATCACGCGAGAAATCTAGTGGATTCACTGAATATATTACTTTAAAACAGTGAAATTAACTATTGATCCAAAAATATACTAGTTAAATCAACTAGAAGGATTTTGAGGGTAAGGCAATGCGTGTTTTGGTCTTAGGTAGTGGTGTAATTGGTGTGGCAAGTGCCTATTATCTGGCACAGCAGGGTGCAGAAGTTACTGTACTTGACCGTCAGACTGGCCCTGCTGAAGAAACCAGTTTTGGTAATGCAGGCCAAATCTCTCCAGGTTACTCGACACCGTGGGCAGCACCTGGCATTCCATTCAAAGCAGTGAAATGGATGTTTCAGCATCACGCACCCTTGGCGATTAATTTAGATGGCAGCATGTGGCAGTTGAACTGGATGGCGCAAATGCTGAAAAACTGTAATCCAGCCAGCTATGCCATTAATAAAGAACGTATGACCCGTGTGGCTGAATATAGCCGTGACTGTTTACGTGAATTGCGTAAAGAAACCGGGATCAGCTATGAGCATCGTTCCAAAGGTACTTTACAGGTATTTCGTAATGAAGCCCAGTTGGATATGGTGCAACGTGATATCGCTGTATTGCAAGAGTGTGGTGTGCCGCATGAATTGTTACTGGGAGCTGATTTGGCAAAAGTTGAACCTGCCTTGGCACATGCTCAAGATAAACTGGTCGGTGGCTTACATTTACCCAATGATGAAACCGGTGATTGCTATCTATTTACCAACGCCTTAGCCAATGTTGCCAAAGAATTGGGAGTACAGTTCAAGTTTAACCAGAATGTGGAACATCTGCTAACTGAGGGCAATGAAATTAAAGGTGTTGTCGTCAATGGTCAGGTATTCACTGCGGACAAATACGTGCTGGCATTTGGTAGTTATTCACGTGATTTCTTGAAACCGTTGCATCTGGATTTACCAGTTTATCCAGTAAAAGGCTATTCACTCACGATTCCAATCGTTGATGCCGATTTTGCGCCGCAATCTACGGTGCTGGATGAGACCTATAAGATTGCCATCACTCGCTTTGACCAGCGCATTCGTGTCGGCGGTATGGCTGAGCTAAGTGGCTTTAACCATAATTTAAAAGACAATCGCCGTGCCACATTGGAAATGGTCACTCAGGAATTGTTCCCGGGTGGGAATCTGGCAGAAGCGAGTTTCTGGACCGGTTTACGCCCAATGACCCCAGACAGTACCCCAATTATTGGCGCAACGCGTTTTAAAAACCTGTTTCTGAATACCGGACATGGCACCCTGGGTTGGACCATGGCCTGTGGTTCGGGCAAGTTGATCAGTGACATGGTGCTGAATCATAAAACCGAGATTAGCACGGAAGGGTTGTCACTCGGACGCTATTCACACGCGGCTTAAATTACTGTTTCAAGGAAGAATCTATGCCACGTCCAATTCAAGCTGTAGTGCATTTAGATGCATTGCAGCATAACCTGAATATTGCTAAAGCTTCTGCTCCGAATGCTGAAGTGTATGCTGTGCTCAAAGCCAATGCCTATGGTCATGGCATTGAACGGGTTTATGCGGCATTTCAGTCTGCAGACGGTTTTGCTTTTCTGGATATTGAAGAAGGCAAGCGGCTACGTGCACTGGGATGCAAAAAACCGCTGCTGTTGCTCGAAGGTATTTTTGCGCTAGCGGATTTATTTGCATGTGCGAAGCATGACATGAGCTTTGCCATTCATTCCCGGCATCAAGTGCAATGGCTGAAACAGTTTGCAGAAATAGTCCCGGATGCACAGTTTGATGTGTTCTTGAAAATGAATAGCGGCATGAACCGTTTAGGTTTTCAGCCGCATGAATATGCAGAAATCTGGCAGGAGCTGCACCAGCTAAATAATGTCCGTTCCATAACCCATATGACCCATTTCTCTGATGCGGATGGCGAGCGTTTTGGGTTGGATGGTATTGAATATCAAAACCTGATTTTTAGCCAGACCATTCAGGGGCTTGAGGCTGAAACCTCACTCAGTAATAGTGCAGCCATTCTACGCCATCATCAAAGCTTGCATTCCGATATTGTACGTAGCGGCATCATGCTCTATGGCAGTTCACCAGATTATCCAAGCCATAGTATTCAAGACTGGAATCTCCAACCAAGTATGAGCTTACGCAGTGAAATCATTGCCATTCAAGATATTCAGGCTGGGCAAAGTGTCGGTTATGGGTCCAACTTTGTTGCGGAGCAGGCGATGCGAATTGGTGTTGTGGCTTGTGGTTACGCGGATGGTTATCAGCGCATTAGCCAGACCGGTACACCAGTGCTGGTGGATGGTGTTAGAACCCAAACCATTGGGCGGGTCAGTATGGATATGCTGACAGTTGATCTGACTGAACTTTCTCAAACGAACATTGGTAGTGAAGTGGTGCTCTGGGGGCGGTCGACCCACGGCACAGTGCTGCCCATTGATGAAGTTGCAGCAGGATCAGGAACAGTGGGCTATGAGTTGATGTGTGGCATTACCGCCCGTGTGCCGATTCAGGTTGAAACCTGAAATTCAATATTGACCCATTAACGGAAAAAATGGAGAGGAAAATTTATGATGGAACATAGCGATATTCAACGTATCCGCAGCAATCAGGTGATGAGTGCTGCCACTATTCACAACAAGACCGTGTATTTGTCAGGGCAGGTGCCAACACGTACCGATCTGGATATACACGGACAGACCTTGGAGGTCTTTGCCAAGATTGATGAACTGCTTGCGCTGGCAAATACTGATAAAAGCCGGTTGCTTTCGGCGCAATTATTTATCAAGCATTTAGCTGACTTTAGCAGCGTAAACCAACTCTGGGTGGAATGGCTGCAAGGTCATAACACTCCGACACGTGCCACCATTCAGGCGGATCTGGTCAATCCAGACTGGCTGATTGAAATTGCAGTGATTGCAGCACAGCCCTAAGTTGTTTTGATGTTTGAAATCTCCCAACTTAATTTTGTAACAACATCAGACCCGATCATTTAACTTATTAAATGAAACTGCATCTGAATCAGGATTTCAGGAGGAAATCTGATCAGGCGGGCAAGGGTCTAATGCGAAAAAGGAACTGAAGATGAATACTACACCCTCTAGAGATGACGCAGCGCCGTCGCAACATGAGCTACAACGCAAGTTATCTAATCGGCATTTACAGCTGATTGCCATTGGTGGCTGTATCGGTACCGGCCTGTTTATGGGGTCGGGGAAGACCATCGCCCTGGCTGGCCCTTCGATCCTGCTGATCTATATGATCATTGGCGGGATGTTTTTCTTTTTAATGCGTGCTCTTGGTGAAATGCTGCTGTCGAATCTGCAGTACAAGTCTTTTATTGATATGGCACATGATCTGATCGGTCCGGGTGCAGGCTATTACATTGGCTGGTCGTACTGGTTGGGCTGGGTGCTGGTCGGTATTGCCGATCTGGCTGCGATTATTAACTACCTGAATTTCTGGTTACCCGAAGGTACAGCCTTTACCCCGACGGGACAGGCGCTGATCAGCGCTGCCTGTGTGCTCTTGATTCTGGGTATTAACCTGGTGACAGTAAAACTCTTTGGTGAGATTGAGTTCTGGTTTGCCCTGATCAAGATTCTGGCAATTATTGGCCTGATTTTTGTCGGTGGTTATATGGTCTTTAGTGGTTTTCAGGCGCCAAGCGGTGCGACGGCCAGCTTTAGTCATGTCTGGTCAGATGGGCTGTTCCCGAAAGGTGTGACTGGCTTTCTGGCCGGTTTCCAGATCGCGATGTTTGCTTTCGTGGGAGTAGAGTTGCTGGGTACCATGGCGGCTGAAACCAAAGACCCGGAAAAGAATTTACCTAAAGCCGTCAATGCGATTCCAACCCGTATCATTCTGTTCTACGTATTGTCATTGCTGGTGATTATGGCAGTCACGCCATGGAGCCAGATTCCCGCGGATCAGAGTCCGTTCGTCAGCCTGTTCTTATATGCGGGGATTCCAACGTCCGCCATTATCATGAACTTTGTGGTCTTGTCTTCCGTGATGTCTTCGATGAATAGTGGGGTGTTCTCCACCAGTCGGATGCTGTTTGGCCTGGCACGAGGTGGTCAGGCACCACAAGCCTTGGCACAACTGTCGAGCCGTGCAGTACCGGCGAAAGGTCTGATGTTCTCCTGTACTTTTATTCTGCTGGGTGCAGCATTCCAGTATTTTGTACCGAATACGATGGAAGCCTTTACCTTGGCGAGCTCACTGTGTGTGATCCTGTTTATCAGTATCTGGAGCATCATTATGGTGTGCTATATCCGCTACCGTAAGCAGCAACCGGAAAAACATACTGCTTCGACTTTTAAAATGCCGGGCGGTGTATGGATGTCTTATATCGTGCTGGCATTCCTGTTCTTTGCTTTGGTGATTTTGAGTCTGGAACCAGATACCTTGAAAGCCTTGATGATCAGTCCGTTATGGCTGTTAATTCTGGCGGTGACCTATCGCCTGCTGTATCTGCCAAGAGTTCGTAAGCTTCAGGTAGAGATGTAAATTTAGAATCTAAGACATAAAAAATCCCCGACTGATCGGGGATTTTTTTATTGAGTAGCTAAACTAGAAGGTAGGTTTAACCACCACCAGAATCACCACTGCAAATAAGAGTAGGGTTGGCATCTCATTAAAATAACGCCAAAACTTGTGTGACTTGTAATGGGCATTATCAATCAGCTTCTTGCGGTAATAACCACAGACCAGATGGTAAATCACCAATAAGCCAACCAGGCCGACTTTAAGGTAGAACCATAAGGCTTCATGGTAATGACGCGTTGCATCACCCCAATCCACCAGAAAGTGTGCCGTAATCAGGGTGGCCAGCATTGCCGGCCACATGATGCCACGGTACAGCTTACGCTCCATGACTTCAAAGCGTTGATGACTCACGGTATCTTCGCTCATGGCATGATAAACATATAAACGTGGCAAGTAGAACAAAGCCGCGAACCAGCAAACCACTGCAATAATATGTAATGCTTTTACCCAAAGGAAAGCATCAGAAGGAGCATCCATCAAGTCACCCTAAATTGGGCAGCTTAGCCTTCCCATTTTTTGAAGATGAGACAAGCATTTACGCCGCCGAAACCGAAACTGTTACTCATCACAGTATTCAATTTTGCGTCACGTTTTTCAAGCACGATATCAAACGGTTTCGCACCTTCATCCAGCTCAGTCACGTTGATGTTTGGCGCAATAAAATCATTTTGCATCATCAGAACTGAATAAATTGCTTCTTGAACACCAGCAGCACCTAGGCTGTGACCTGTCATAGACTTGGTCGAGCTAAGTGAAGGAACTTGGCCTTCACCAAACGCACGTTCCATTGCCTTAAGTTCTGTAATGTCGCCTGCTGGAGTAGAGGTACCATGCGTATTTACATAGTCAATCTTGTCTACACCATGCTGTTTTGCTTCTTCTAAAGCCATCAATACACAACGCGTTGCACCTTCACCACTTGGCGCAACCATATCGGCACCATCAGAGTTCGCTGCATAAGCTACGACTTCCGCAAGAATATTGGCACCACGTGCTTGAGCGTGTTCAAGGGATTCAAGCACCACGAAACCGCCGCCGCCGGCAATCACGAAACCGTCACGGTCTGCTGAATATGGACGGGATGCAGTTTCAGGTGTGTCATTGTATTTCGAGCACAGCGCACCCATCGCATCAAACAGCAAGCTTTGAGACCAGTGATCTTCTTCACCGCCACCGGCAAGCATCAAGTCCTGTTTACCCAATTGAATCAGGTTGTAGGCATAACCAATCGCATCAGCAGAAGTTGCGCATGCGCTGGTAATTGAGTGAGCAATACCTTGAAGTTTAAGCGCTACACCAACGTTGGCTGTAATGGTATTTGACATATTGCGGGGTACGAAGAACGGGCCAATTTTACGTGCACCTTTTTCTTCGAGTAATTTCGCCATTTCTATTACAGATGCTGTTGAGTTACCGCCTGAGCCGCCTGCAATACCATAGCGTGGGTTGCCCGCCAGATCTTCCGGTTTCAGACCAGCATGCTCAACCGCTGCAATTGCCGAATTATAGGCATACATGGCACAAACACCCATAAAGCGTTTGAGACGACGGTCGATATTGTCAAAATCCTGCTCAGCAGCCGCGCTGACATGACTTTTAAAGTTCAGTTCAGCATAGACTGGATTTAAACGTGTGCCTGAAATCCCGTTTTGTAAAGAGTGAGTTACATCTTCCAATGTATTTCCGATGCATGAGTTAATACCCATACCAGTGATGACAACACGTTTCATCTACAGATCCTTATAGTTCATCTTTATGGTCAGGGGAGATATTTAGCGTTTTCATCAAGCGTTAAATATGGTGCTGACCCATTGTTCACAATGAGGAACATCATAACAGAAAGATTTTTGAAATCTTATGGCAAATGTTATGCCCAGTACGCTGTACATTCGAATAGAGATTCCTACACAGAGGGATTACTAAATGAAACAGAATAAGGTTGAGATAAACGCTGCTAGCACCTAGTATTTATACAAAATACAAGCACGTGCACGCTGAGGTAAGGAATGACAAATACCAATAATAAACAATCAAATGGCTTCATCTCCAGTGCGTTTGGAGTGGCGAAAAAGTTCAGTACAACAGGTTTGGATCTATTCAACCATGTTGCACCTGATTCAGTTTCGAAGGTCACACAAGCGCTGAATGTAGATAAGGTGCTCAATGGTGCAGCTCAAGCCAAGAGTCCATTTGAATCAAAAAAATACGACAATCCACAGGAGATGTTACGTGAACATCTACCGAGTGTATCGCGCCAGTTGTTTGGCCGTCATTTCAATACAGTGAATAATGTTACGCATTTTATTTCGCCCAAGTTTAGCGAAAAAGTGTCCGATTATTTCTTTGATCATCTAAATCAGTTTACCAATGACATCAGTTCAGTAGATGCCATTCTTGATGAAGCGGGAGTGCGTGATCTGGAAGAACTCACCCAGGATGTTGATCGTTCTAAGCGTATTTCTCAAGCGTTTGGTGAACAGAATAAATGGATTGCTGCAGTTCAAGGTGCATTCTCAGGGGCAACTGGGGTAATTGGTACAGCAGTGGATATTCCTGCATCTTTGGTGCTGGCGCTGCGTACTATTTATCAGGTCGGCCGTTCTTATGGCTTTGACTTAAGTAAAGAAGAAGATCAGGATATCGTGCAGCATATCTTCCGTCAGATTGATCTGAGTCTGATTGCAGAAAAGCAAACTGTATTGTTGGGCTTAAGAGCGCTAGGTGCTACTTTAAAAACCCATGACATTTCCCAGCTGCAAGCCATGTTGGGTTCAAGTAATGATACTGAGCTGCTACGCAAATTCCTGCATCAGGAAGATGGTCAATCGAAATGGGAATGGATAAATCATATACCGAAAGTTTCCCTGATTGAACAACTATCTAAATTGGTACCGTTAGCGGGTGCTGGGGTAGGCGCAGTATACAGTCGCCGTTTTGTCGAGGATGTTAATCAGAAAGCACAGGATGTGTTCTCGAATGCACGTCAATATCTGCTACAGCATCGTGACAGCTCTGCCTCTGTTTTAGAGGCTTATGAAAAATCTAAAGCATTGCTGCAACAGGCTGCACCAAAACTACTGGAAAATATCAAGAAAAATGGTCATACCGGGGATGAGTTAATTTTAGATAAAGAGATTCCGATTGAAGGAAATGATCATATTACTCAGGTAAAAGTGCTGAAAAAGACAGATTCTCAAGTCACAGAGAAAGTAAAAGATGAAGAGGTCAGTGAAGGCTTAGATTCATTAGCCGATAAGTTGGTAGAACCGGTTGCGGATAAGCATGTACAGCAACCAGCACTGAGTGAGCCGGCACCTGAAGATATCGAAGATACGCTTGCACAGGCAGAAGCTGAGGGCGATGTCACAGACGAGGCCGAAGTCGCTGTCGCTGATACTGAAAATGATCAGAGCGAAGTAGACACGGAAGCTGCACAGCAAAAGCCAAAAAAAGCGACAAAATCTTCTGCTAAAAAATCAACAGAAGATGTTACTAAAGATGCAGATTAATCTGCAAGAAAAATAGTAAGGATATGAAAGTACTAAGCAATTGTAAGCAAGAGCGGATGTGGATTTGCCTGCTTCTATCATGTTGACCAATTTTGTATCTTGACTTACAATTGCATGCCCTCAAAAAGTAGTAGTTTTTGGGGCTTTTTATTAACGGGAGAATTGCCAAATGGCAACAACAAATCAGTTGATCCGTAAGGGTCGTACGACTTTGATTGAAAAATCTAAAGTTCCTGCGTTGAAGGCTTGTCCACAGCGCCGTGGTGTTTGTACACGTGTTTACACAACTACACCTAAAAAACCTAACTCAGCAATGCGTAAAGTTTGCCGTGTTCGCTTAACTTCAGGCTTTGAAGTTTCTAGCTACATCGGTGGTGAAGGTCATAACCTGCAAGAGCACAGTGTTGTTCTTATCCGTGGTGGTCGTGTTAAAGACTTACCAGGTGTACGTTACCATACCGTTCGTGGTTCTTTAGACTGTGCTGGTGTTAAAGATCGTAACCAGTCTCGTTCTAAATACGGTACTAAACGTCCTAAGAAATAATTGATCTTTCGAGATTAACTTCTTAGTTCGCTAGAACTGCAATCCTTTATCGTCTCGCTTGTCTGATTTCTGCATTTAATTTTGTGAAATTCAAGCGACGTGTAGTAAGGCCAGCGAATGCACATGACACTTTGTGCTAATGCTGGATAAACCTGAAGTGTCATATTTATAGGTAGTTTAAAATGCCAAGACGTCGCGTAGTCGCTGCTCGTGAAATCCTTCCGGATCCGAAATTCAGTAGCCAAACAATCGCTAAATTCATGAACCACGTAATGCAAGATGGTAAAAAATCTATTGCTGAAAGTATCGTTTACGGTGCTTTAGACCGCGTTCAAGAAAAATCTAAAGTAGATCCGGTTGAATTTTTCGAGACTACTCTTGAAAAAGTTCGCCCTATGGTCGAAGTAAAAGCACGCCGTGTTGGTGGTGCTACATACCAAGTACCTATGGAAGTGCGCCCATCCCGTCGTACTGCCTTGGCTATGCGTTGGTTAGTAGATGCTGCTGCTAAGCGTTCTGAAAAAACTATGGCTTTACGTCTTGCTGGTGAGTTGCTTGATGCATCTGAAGGTAAAGGCGCAGCGGTTAAAAAACGTGAAGATGTGCACCGTATGGCTGAAGCCAACAAAGCATTCTCTCACTACCGTTTCTAAGCAAATAAAACAGGCCCTTATCAGGACGGTGATGATATGGGTTTCACCCAATTGTCATCAAAGCGCTTTAAGTTGCTAGCAACTTAAAGCGTCCTGTTTTAAACAACAAAATTTAGGAATGCAAGAGATCATGGCTCGTCAAACCCCAATTTCTCGTTACCGTAATATTGGTATTTCTGCGCACATCGATGCGGGTAAAACCACAACTACTGAACGTATCTTGTTCTACACAGGTGTATCTCACAAAATTGGTGAAGTACATGATGGTGCAGCAACAATGGACTGGATGGAGCAAGAGCAAGAACGTGGTATTACCATTACTTCTGCTGCTACCACTACATTCTGGTCAGGTATGTCTAAGCAGTTCCCAGAACACCGTATCAACGTAATTGATACCCCGGGACACGTTGACTTCACAATCGAAGTTGAGCGTTCTATGCGTGTTCTTGATGGTGCATGTATGGTTTACTGTGCTGTAGGTGGTGTACAACCTCAGTCTGAAACTGTATGGCGTCAAGCTAACAAATACCAAGTGCCTCGTTTAGCATTCGTGAACAAGATGGACCGTACTGGTGCAAACTTCTTCCGTGTTGTTGAACAAATGAAAACACGTCTTGGTGCACACCCTGTACCTGTAGTAATCCCTGTTGGCGCTGAAGAAAACTTCCAAGGCGTTATCGACCTGATCGAAATGAAAGCGATCATTTGGGACGAAGCTTCACAAGGTATGAAGTTCGAGTACGGCGAAATCCCTGCTGATCTTCAAGAAACTGCTGAAGAATGGCGTACAAACATGGTTGAAGCTGCTGCTGAAGCTTCTGAAGAGTTAATGGACGAATACCTGAACAATGGCGATTTGACTAAAGAACAAATCGTTGCTGGTCTACGTGTTCAAACATTGGCTTGTGAAATTCAACCAATGCTTTGTGGTACAGCGTTCAAAAACAAAGGTGTTCAACGTATGTTGGACGCAGTAATTGAATTCTTGCCATCACCTACAGAAGTTAAAGCGATTGAAGGTGTTCTTGACGACAAAGCTGAAACTAAAGCGATTCGTGAAGCATCTGACGAAGCTCCGTTCTCTGCACTTGCGTTCAAAATCATGAACGACAAATTCGTAGGTAACTTAACTTTCGTACGTGTTTACTCTGGTGTTCTTAAACAAGGTGATTCTGTTTATAACCCGGTTAAATCTAAACGTGAACGTATCGGCCGTATCGTGCAAATGCACGCGAACGATCGTCAAGACGTTGAAGAAATCCGTGCTGGTGACATCGCTGCGTGTGTAGGTCTTAAAGACGTAACTACTGGTGATACACTATGTGATGAGAAAAACATCATCACTCTAGAACGTATGGAATTCCCAGAGCCAGTAATTGCATTGGCTGTTGAACCAAAAACTAAAGCTGACCAAGAAAAAATGTCTATCGCTTTAGGTCGTTTGGCTAAGGAAGATCCATCATTCCGCGTTCGTACTGACGAAGAATCTGGTCAAACCATTATTGCTGGTATGGGTGAGCTTCACCTTGACATCATCGTTGACCGTATGAAACGTGAATTCAACGTTGAAGCGAACATTGGTAAACCAATGGTTGCTTACCGCGAAACAATCAAAAAGACTGTTGAGCAAGAAGGTAAGTTCGTACGTCAAACTGGTGGTAAAGGTAAATTCGGTCACGTATACGTACGTTTAGAACCGCTTGATCCTGAAGCTGGTAAAGAATACGAATTCGCTGAAGAAGTTGTAGGTGGTGTAGTACCTAAAGAATTCTTCGGTGCAGTTGACAAAGGTATCCAAGAACGTATGAAGAATGGTGTCCTTGCTGGTTATCCAGTAGTTGGCATCAAAGCGACATTGTTCGATGGTTCTTACCATGATGTCGATTCTGACGAATTATCGTTCAAGATGGCTGGTTCTTATGCCTTCCGTGACGGTTTCATGAAAGCAGATCCTGTTCTTCTTGAACCTATCATGAAAGTTGAAGTAGAAACTCCAGAAGACTACATGGGCGATATCATGGGTGACTTAAACCGTCGTCGTGGTATGGTTCAGGGTATGGACGATCTACCTGGTGGTACTAAAGCAATTAAAGCTGAAGTTCCACTTGCTGAGATGTTCGGTTATGCAACTCATATGCGTTCTATGTCTCAAGGTCGTGCGACTTACTCTATGGAATTTGCTAAATATGCTGAAACTCCACGTAACGTGGCTGAAGGCATCATCGCTAAGTTCCAGTCTGGCGGTAAAAAAGGTGACGACGAGTAATCTTTCGATTACTATAAGCCCAAACTAATTCATAGTTAAAAACCAAGCGCTCATGCAGTGATCCTGCATGAGCAGTTCAAAAAGGAAGATCTCATGGCTAAGGCTAAGTTCGAACGTAATAAGCCACACGTTAACGTGGGCACAATTGGTCACGTTGACCATGGTAAAACAACTTTAACAGCTGCGATTGCAACTGTATGTGCGAAGAAATTCGGTGGTGAAGCGAAAGACTACGCTGCAATTGACTCTGCACCAGAAGAAAAAGCACGTGGTATTACCATTAACACTTCTCACGTAGAATACGATTCTCCAA
>NZ_PQLP01000159.1:0-543 GCF_002918965.1 Acinetobacter sp. ACNIH3
TGATCTCATTGGAATGATGGGAATCATATCCTTGTTCTGGGCATATATTCTAATGTGCTCAGCATCATACCCCTTATCAGCAATGAGATAAGTTGCCTCGCCTACAGTATCAATCAGTTGTTTTGCAACTTGACTGTCGTGGACGCCACCCCCAGTGATTTTAAAATCAATCGGTAATCCATTCGCGTCGGTTGCAAGATGTATTTTTGTTGTTCGTCCACCACGTGATTGTCCAATTGCTCTTTCGAAACCATGCCGAGCTCCACTTGCATGTTGATGCACGCGTATGTAGCTTCCGTCAATGAATACCCATTCTTGATCCAAGACGCCTCGTAATCTAAAAAAAATTTATTCCACAATCCCTTGCTTGCCCAACGATTAAAACGATTATAAGCAGTTTGCCAAGGACAAAATTCTTGAGGAATATCACGCCATGTGGCGCCTGTACGCAGTTTCCATAAGATCGCTTCCATGATATTTCTACTATTCTTTGAACGGTAGCAACCATGTAATCGCATAGTATCTTGAATTTGCTGCCAGATA
>NZ_PQLP01000160.1:0-523 GCF_002918965.1 Acinetobacter sp. ACNIH3
ATACAAGGGACAGCTGAGCCAGGATCAACAATTCAAATAAAAAACGAAGATGGAGAAGTTTTAGGATCTGTAATAGTTGATAACAACGGAAACTATACTATTGAGCTTAATCCGCCATTGAGTAATGGTGAGGAAATCAAAGTTACAGCAACAGATAAATCTAATAATACTTCTATTGAAACAGTAGTTAATGCTCCTGACACCACAGCCCCGTTATTACCGGTTATTGCAGGCTTTGATGGTACAACAGTGGTAGGCACAGCCGAGCCGGGTTCAACCATTATCGTGAGCGACACTGAGGGTAATGAGCTTGCTACTGCTATAGCGGATGAAGAAGGTAATTTCAGCGTTGGGCTTGAACCGGCGTTTGAAGATGGTGCAGAAGTAGAAGTCACAGCGACAGATGCAGCAGGTAATGAATCAGATTCTGTTACCGCTGTAGCAGATACAGCAACAGATACCACTGCTCCAGAGGTCCCGGTTATTGAGGGCTTTGATGGCACAACAGTGGTAGGCACAGCCG
>NZ_PQLP01000161.1:0-520 GCF_002918965.1 Acinetobacter sp. ACNIH3
TATCAAATTCCACCAGGGTGACATGCTCAACAATACCAGCAAGGTCGATCGCAGCTTCTACACCCGAGTTACCACCACCAATCACCGCAACACGTTTGCCTTTGAACAGTGGACCATCACAGTGTGGACAGTAGGCAACACCACGGGTTTTGTATTCCTGTTCACCCGGAACATTCATCTCTCTCCAGCGTGCACCAGTCGACAGAATCACGGTTTTAGATTCAAGTTTAGCCCCATTTTCTAAAGTCACTTCAACCAAACCGTTGGCAGTTTCATCTGCACCCTTGATGTCAGATACACGTTGCAGGTTCATGATGTCGACACCATATTCACGTACGTGGGCTTCCATCTCGGCAGCAAATTTTGGACCTTGGGTCTTTTGCACTGAAGTGTAGTTCTCAATGTCCATGGTATCCATGACCTGACCGCCCATACGTTCAGCCACGATCCCGGTTTTGATGCCTTTACGCGCTGCGTAGATTGCAGAGGTATTCCCCGCAGGACCACCACCAATCACAAG